>JAYEHE010000422.1:0-8252 GCA_034659415.1 Candidatus Zixiibacteriota bacterium
ATAAAATTGTTATTGGTCCCCGGTCAGCTTTATTTGCTCCTTTGCCTGATTTAGGCTTAATAATAGTAGATGAAGAACATGACCATTCCTACAAACAGCAGGAACCTGCCCCTCGCTTTCATGGACGTGATGCGGCTATAATGCGAGCGAAGTTTAATAATATTCCAATAATTTTAGGTTCTGCATCTCCTTCAGTAGAGTCTTATTATAATGTAAAGAAAAACAAATATCATTTATTAGAATTAAAAAAACGTCCGGGGCAGGCAATTCTCCCAGAAATTAAAATTGTAAATATGAATCAGGATAGAATCAAAGGCGAACATTCATTTCTTTCTTTCACTTTGAAAAAAGATATTGAAAAAAGATTTAATAAGAAAGAGCAGGTTATCCTATACTTAAATCGAAGAGGTTTCTCAAGACAACTTAAGTGCAATAACTGCGGTCACATTCCTTCATGCCCCGAGTGTAATCTTAGATTAACATATCATAAAGTAGGTAAAAAACTTACCTGTCACTATTGCGGTCATATTCAGACCGAATATAATTATTGCATTAATTGTAAAAGCAGTGATGTTCAATATCAGGGAATTGGTACCCAAAAGGTGGAAGAAAAAATCCCGATTATCTTCCCCGATGCCAACATCAGCCGATTTGACAGTGATACTGCTTTTGGACAAAAAAACGCATATGAAATTTTGAAAAATTTTGCTCAACTTAAAAGTAATCTATTGCTGGGGACACAGATGGTTACCAAGGGGCTTGATTTACCAAACGTAACGCTGGTAGGAATTTTATCGGGAGATATGAATTTAGGCTTACCCGATTTCAGAGCCTCCGAAAGAGTCTTTGCCCAGCTTTTGCAGGTAGCAGGTCGTAGCGGAAGAGCTGAAAAAAGAGGGGAAGTTTTAATCCAGACATTTAACCCGGAGAACCCAATAATAAAATATGCCGCCAAACAGGATTATTTATCTTTTTATAAATCTGAAATTTCTTCAAGAGAAGAATACAACTATCCACCTTTTGTGCATTTAATAAATTTCATGTTTTCATCTGAAAATGAAGAATTACCGGATAAGGCGATAGTTGATTTTATTGAAAAATTAAAGTCAAAGAATGAAAAACATAAAATAAAAATGCAATTACTTGGTCCCGGGGAATGTGCCCTTTATAGGCTTCGCGGACAATTCCGCCGTCACTTTTTTATCAAGACTAATCAAATCATAAAAGTGATCAACCTATTATCAGAATGGGAAGACCAGCGTCCAAATTTTTCTATCTCATCTAAAGTTAAAATCACTATTGATGTTGACCCCAGTAATATGATGTAAATCAGGCTATTTTCGATAAAAAATTTAACTATTATTTCTTAGTTCTTTTATTGCGATAAATTGCCAAATCAGGAATTTCCGTTGCTGAATTTGAGAATTGTTTTTCTGCACTTTTTTTTGCCACATCTACAAGGATAATTTTGTATGGCTTCTTCCAGAGTGTCATCCTCGTCCGGTTCAAATGAGTAATCGTAAGTCAACTCAACCCCCGGTGAAATATTTTTGATAGCTTCAATAAAAATATGACCTTCTTCATCAATAGATTCACAGTTAGGTTCGCAAGAATGATTTATATATCGAGCAGAATTCCCTTTTAATGTGGCATCAATTGTTATTTCATCATCTATATAAAATAGAAAAGTATGATGATCTCCATTGCCGTTGCCATTAATATCAACATCACCATATCTGCGTTCTTCCTCATCGGGTGTAATCTTTTCCCCTTTATACTCAATAATTCTTTCTCCTTTTTTGATGATTCTATTAGCAAATACACCTCTTCCATGAATCTTAGAATTTCTGACTACGATAATTCTTTTTCCTTTTGTCAGTCCCATTTCAGTTCCTTTAAACAAATTTGACATTGAAGTATTCTTGATTTTTTTCATTTCAATTATAATAACATTTTTCTGTTTTTCAAAGTTCAAATTTTATACAAGTAGTATTATCACTTTGATTTAAAAGTATTAATAATTAATTATTTGCCGTTTAGTTCTTCTCTTTTTGGAATACGTAGCGCAAATAGCATATCAATAAAAACTATAAGAGCACCCATAAGAAATGTTATTTCATATCCAAACATGCTCCACAAAATCCCTCCAACAATAGGTATGATAACTGCTGTAATATGATTGGCGGTCATGCCAAATGAAAGACAGCCGGTGATATCTTTGGATGTTGATATTTTTTTTAAGTATGATTTGAGAGCAATTGATGACCCAAATAACATATTGTCAATCAGATATAATCCAATTAACACTGGAAGAAAACTGACATAGGCATATCCGGCGAAAATAAATACTAATATAAGCGAACTTGTAACAAGAATCGTTTTTTCGCCTAATTTATCACTAAGGTACCCTAAATATCTATTGGTGAAAATAGTAATAAAATTGTTTGCCAACATAATTCCCGATATAAGTGTGATATTCAGTTCATGGTTTTTTACGAGTAAAAAAATTGCAAAAGTGGTAAAAATATGTCTTCGACAACCTCGCAAAAAGGAAAGAGTATAATAGAGCCAGTATTTCTTTTTTAACTTTATTTTGCGTTCATCAGTATCTGTTCTATTAGAAGGCAATGCATAAACAAGATAAGCTCCAATTAGTATAACACCGCCGCCCATTATATAAAAAGTCATTCGGTAATCCAAAAAAAGCGTCAAGAACATAATCAGTCCAGCTCCGATAAGTCCTGCTAACGATGAATAGGAACTCAGCTTCCCCTGGGCTTTGCCCAAATTTTCGTTCTTACTTATTAAAAGCAACTGTGATGAATTGGTTGGATGAAAATAATGAAAACCAAAAGACATCAAAACAGTTGCCATAGTAAGCATAAGAATTGAATTGGACATACCACACATCACAAGACCGACACCGAGAACAATAATAGAGATAGCGGAAATTTTTGATTCGGCAAACCAGAGAGCGAGCATACCTACCCCGAACGCAAGCAGACCGGGGATTTCACGTGCCGCCTGAATGATACCAGCATCGGTAGGAGTTGCATTAAAAATCTCGACTGCAAAATTGTTGAACATTGTCCGCCACGCATAAAAACCAATTGAGATAACAACCGCCGAAAAAGTTATACTTGCGACCGAGATTTTTTGAATTTTCAAATTCATGGATTGGAAGATATGGAATTATAAGTGATAGTAAATAGAAAGATTTAAAAAAGTTGAATTTGGCAAAGCTTGAGAGTTGCACTCCCTGTCTGCCTCTGTACCAAGTGACGCATAAAGGAATACACTACGCACGAAATTATTTATACAGGTAATACCTGTTAAAGACTCCAGACATTTTGCTCGATTGCTTTGGCTATATCGGCTAATTTGGGAAATCGTGATTTTGTTTTTGGGGAGTTTTTTCCTTTTGATATGCTACAACCGTCAATTGAAATTGCAGGACAGTCAACTTCCTTCTCAGTTTCAACCAGATGTGCCAAGATGCCACGCTCTTTAATGTAATTACGGACAAAATTTCTGGTTGCAACTTGCTTTGGATCTTTGTTTGAATAAATCAAACCAATTTCCATTTTTATTACTCCTAATAGATTTTATTTTTTCTTTTCAAAATTATAATGGACTCTAATAATAGTATGATTATTCAAATATTTTTATACAATAAAAAAATCATCACATTTCATTAATTTTTCATTTTGATTAAATTAGTCTTGTATTAATTGTTGACAATTGCTTGAAAATTCAAAATCATAGATTAGCTTTTATTAAGATAAATAATATATAGGAGAATTTTATATGTTACACGAATTACCTGATCTGCCATTTGAGAAAAAATCTCTTGAACCCAATTTCTCAAGCGAAACTATTGATTATCACTATGGCAAACAT
The DNA here is from genome assembly GCA_034659415.1 of Candidatus Zixiibacteriota bacterium. GTDB lineage: Bacteria > Zixibacteria > MSB-5A5 > GN15 > FEB-12 > QNAD01. The sequence continues at coordinate 3,901 of JAYEHE010000422.1, forward strand.
CATCAGGCTTATGTCAATAATCTCAATAAGTTGGTACCTGGCACAGAGTTTGAAGGAAAATCATTAGAAGAAATTATCAAAACAGCTGATGGCGGCATATTTAATAATGCGGCACAAATTTATAATCATACTTTCTACTGGAACTGTTTGTCTCCTTCGGGAGGAGGAGAACCGTCAGGTGAATTAGCCGATGCCATCAATTCTGCATTTGGCAACTTTGAGGATTTCAAAAAACAGTTTTCTCAAACAGCGGCAACCTTATTTGGTTCAGGGTGGGCATGGTTAGTTAAAACATCATCCGGAGAATTAAAAATTAAAAGTATGCCGAATGCCGGATGTCCTATAAAAGATGGAGACAAGCCTTTGTTGACTGTCGATGTTTGGGAACATGCTTATTATATTGATTTTAGAAATGCTCGTCCAAATTATATTGAGACATTCTGGAAATTAGTAAATTGGGATTTTGTAAGTAAAAATCTTGGATAGAGATTGGCTTAATTGCCCTTTTTCATCAGCGACTGCATTGTTTGGCTATATGTCATCTGAGCAAAGTTACTTTTAAATCTGTTTGCGGTAACCGCTTTTTCATAATACTTTTTGGAGAGTTCAAGCATTTGTTGATTTTTGTAGTTATACCCAAGAATCTGAAGAAACTTACCGCATTGCATTTGAATAAAGAAATCGGTCGGATATCTTTCTGCGAGAGCTAATAGAAGATTATAAGCATCGTTAAACATCTGCCGTTCTGAGAACATGTCAATTAACAAAATATTTCCGGATTTGGATTTTGGGTAGGTTTCATAAAACTGCTTGGCAAGCATAAATGCGGAATCGGAATTCTGCTGATAAAATAAAGTTAGGGCTTTTTCATAAATGGTTTCATGATATGCGTTAGCTTTGGGGTTATTATAAATTTTGTTAATATTAAACAGTTGCACCTCATAATCCCGAATCCAGTAAGTTGTAATAGCCTTTAAATTTTTAAGTTCAGGATAATCTTTAATTGCTAATTCCCAATTGGATTTATCAACAGCTAAGTGAGTAATAGGATATTTATTAAATAAATCAGAATCAACATCAGCAACTCCAAAAAGATGGATAAAAGATTTCAATTTTGTGTTAGCCGTAAGAACAGGACCGTAAGAACCGGAAACAACAGCATCCTCATTTAGAATCTGTTCCATGTCCCTGTTAGCTTCGATAATGTTATAATTATTATCCAGAAAATGAAGGCGTCTAATTCTAAATCCGTTGGCAATCATCGTGAAAGCAATTAATACAAAAAATGTTAAGGCAAGAGTATTACGATTAATTTTCAACCAATTCTTTTTTAATAAAATATTGAAGAGCCAGACAACAAAAGGAACAAACAGTAAACTTACCCATGTAATCCCTCTGATAGGTTGTGGCATAGTGTTAAAAAAGAAGATGTTAGCTGTTAAGTGGAAAATTGCGAACCAGAAAAGCAGTCCCAATAATATAAAATGTTTTTTACTGAAATTGAATTGCAGTTTTTTCTGATTATAAACCGTCTCAAAAAGAGTAAAAGCCAAAATGATAATCGGAGGAAGCATGAGTATCGCATATCTGACCGGAGAATAATTAAGAGGCATCAGACCTAAAATTGTTAAGGCAGTCCAAAAAATTGTCAAACGAATCGGAGCTGAAAGAGATGATAATTTGATGCTACTACTATTTAATAAAATTAAAGATAAACCTGATAGAAATAGAAATAGAAAAATATCCGGATCCAAATAAAATAAACGATTAGAATAACCGTATGAAATAAGATGTTCAATAAAGCCGTAGGGCGTTGTCAAACCTTTGGGAATTCCTCGTAATCCATAAGCTTGTTCGCTTATATATCCAAAGGCGGCAGTGAAATCACTTCCATAAAGAACAAGAATTAAAATCAAAGAACTTCCCAAAAATGAACCAATAGTATATCCAATAAATCTCCACTTAAATTTATTTTCTGAGAAAAATATTGCCAGAAGTAAACTTGGGAATAAAAGAGCTCCAAAAAGTTTTCCACTAAGCATTGCAAGAGCGGCAAGAAAACCGGCGATTATCACTCCAAAAGTTCTGTCATGCCATCTTGAAAATACAAAAAACATAATCCCACCAATAAAGATTAATCCGTTCTCAAGATAGGTTAATCGTCCATAGGTTAGCATTGTTACGTTAATAATAAAGGCAAGAGTTACAGCCATTAGGACCCATGGTTTATGGTGGGGATGTAATCCCAAAAGAAAGAATAAAAGAGAAGCAAAACATAAAATTACTCCAACCATGTTAGCTTTTTCATAAGAAAAACCGGCTATAGAAAACCAGAGAGAACTTACCAGTGAAGTAATAGAGTTTTTATAAACTACCCAACGATTATAATCGAAAGGATTAGAAGTATCATATAATGCATTGTTACGGGCATGATAATAGTATTGCGGAGGGTCAGTTGAAAGAGATTGCCCCAAACCAGAGTAATACATCGGTGGATCAGAATTCAAATCAGAAATCCAAAATACAAAACCCCCGATAAATAAAATCAGAGTGATTAATAGATATAAAATTTTAGAATCGGGTATTTTAAATTTCATTTTATTTGCCTATACAATAATAATAGGTACATCGTCGGCAGGTAAAACCTCGCCAATCAGAAAGGCAGAAATATTATTTTTTTTGCAATCATTTTCAAAACTGTCAGAATTTTCTTCTGAAATAGCTATAAACAAGCCACCGGATGTCTGAGGGTCAAATAACAGACGTTCCATATTAATGTCAAGTTTCCCCTCAGTTTTCCATCTGTTTTCCATAAATTCTCGATTTGCAATAGCACCGCCCGGAATCATTTTTTTCTCGGCTAATTCTAAAACATCGGGAAGTAATGGTAGTTTCTCGGAATATATTTTAATTGTGACATTGGAACCAGCTGCCATCTCGTATGCATGACCCAACAATCCAAAACCGGTAATGTCGGTGGCGGATGGAGCATTGTGCCTAATCATAATTTCTGCCGCATCTTTGTTCAATAATGCCATCTGTTCGGTTACTATTTTTTCGAGTTCTTTGCTTACTATTTTATTTTTAATTCCGGTCGTGATTAAACCGGTACCGAGGGATTTTGTTAGATAAATTTTATTGCCAGGTTTCGCATTGGAATTAGAAATTATTTTGTCAGGATGAATTTTACCGGTTACAGACACACCATATTTAAGCTCATCATCTTGAATAGAATGACCACCAACTACCACTGCTCCGGCTTGTTTGATTATTTCTGTTCCCCCTCTGAGAATTTCGCCAAGAATTGAGTTGGGCATTTTCGAAGAAGGAAAACCAACAATATTAAGAGCTGTTAAAGGTGTGGCTCCCATTGCATAAATATCTGACAATGCATTTGCCGCCGCAATTTTCCCGAAATAATACGGGTCATCAACGATAGGAGGGAAAAAATCAACCGTTTGCACCAAAGCTAAATCATCACTAATTTTATACACACCGGCATCGTCGGCTTTATTAAAACCTATCAGAAGATTAGGATTATTTGTTTGAGGTAGATTACATAATGCTTCCGCCAAAACCTTTGGCGATAATTTTGACGCTCAACCAGCAGAGCTTACTTCGGCAGTAAGCTTTATAGTTGTTTCCATCCGTTTATCTTCCATAAATATAAAGATACTATAATCTTTTGAATTACGCAATAGATGCGAACCTTTTTTTGTAATTTGTTAAAGCGGAAAAGTAAAATATGGCTCATTAAGTTGCATTAATACACTGCAAAGGCACAATTTGGAAAGAACTGCATCTTTTTTGTGTATGATAAATACTGTATAAGTGGATCGTAATAATAGTAATTTTCGATAGATAATTCATTTGTAAGTTCTCTCATATTTTATTATTATTTTTATGAATATATTTTGAGAATAGCTGACAAAGGAGAGTAAATGGAACAGGGACTTCTTTGCTGGAATTGCGGTAAACCTACCGGTATAACGGACAAGGTAATGCGTTCCGATCACTGTGATAAATGCCTTGCAGATTTAAGGTGTTGTCGGGGCTGTCGGCATTTTGACCCAACCCGAAGATTTCAATGTAAAGAAAGCATAGAACATCAGGTTGTAAATAAAGAAAAATCAAATATGTGTGATTTTTATCAACATCGGGAAGTAACAAAAGTTTCCGGTGGCATGAAATCGAAAATATCTGATAAAGATAACCTGAAAAATAAATTTGATGATCTCTTTGATGATTAGGAATTATATGGCAGATTGTATTAAAGAATTAAATGATCATAGTAAATGCGGATATAAAACAGTACGAGGTTCAGATTATTGGTTGTTATATTTCTACAAAAA
>JAYEHE010000423.1:0-8239 GCA_034659415.1 Candidatus Zixiibacteriota bacterium
AATTCCATTCCATCCATTTCCGGCATTTTCATGTCGGTAATAACAATTTGTATTCGATTCTGTTCTAAAAGATTCAAAGCTTCAAGTCCATCTGAAGCAAGAACAACCTGAAAACCGTTTAGGGAAAGAATTTTAGATATCATTTCCCTGATAGTTTCATCATCATCAACAACGAGGACAGAAGGCTTATCATCATAATTTGTCATTTGAAAGACACCATTATTTCTTTAAAAAATGTATCAATACTTACTGGTTTATATATAACATTACTAGCACCCGAAATCCCTGCTTCATTTATCAACTTCTCGGTTGCATTTCCTGTAATAACTATAACTGGAAGCCTGGGGAATATTTGTTTGATTTCAGTTAATAAATCAAGACCGGACATTTCCGGCATAATTAAATCAACAGTTACCAAATCATAATGATTATTTTTAATTTTATTTAAAGCATCTTGTCCACCAGAAGCCATTTCGACTTTAAAGTCATCTACTAATTCACAAAACTCCCGAAAAGTTTCCCTCACCCATTTTTCATCATCTACGATTAATACATTATAAGGCTTTTCTTTAGCTTTTATAAATTGAGCAAATTTTTCAACATTTTCATTTAACATAAGAAACTCATTTTTCTATAAATTTTGACACCAGTCAATTTTCCATAAAATCTTATATTCTATCTACTTTAATATACATCGGAATAATCCTTTATATAATTAGAGCTTATTCCGCATGTTATTTTGTCAAATTTTATCATTACAGGCGACCAAATCGCTTAAACTTTTATTCAATTTCCAACATTGATCCAAAATTGCATGTAATCTGATTTCTACTTGATCTCTTCCACTTGGCGATATATTTACAATTGGCTTCAATTCGTTTAAGTTGTTGGCGGCACTTAATATACGAGAGATTTCCTGGACTACTTTCACTGTTCCGTTAACTAATCTAATAAAATCAGGTTCCATTCGCTTTAGTTCTTTTGAATTATTTTTAGCTTTAGCTAAGTAAATTGCCAGATTTAAAGCCATAGTTTTAACTTCATCATTCAAATATTCGACCTGATTAATCAGCTCAACACTTTTATTTTTATTGCTATCACTCATCAATTAATTTCTACTGTTAGTTAATTTCTTAATAATTTTCACTAATTCCAAAGCGGTCTCTTGTTCCAAAGAATTCAAAAATGCAATTTTCCCTGAAGATTTTATATGCAAATCAGCGTCATTTATATCATCATCCACCCAAGCTTGTAATCTTGCAGGACCATCAATTTCTACATATAATGGCGACGCATTTAGAAGTTTATTTCGGGCAATATCAATAAACCTGATTTCACCTTCGATAATACCCGATGTTTTATATCTTTGCATTATTAAAGGGATGCTAAAAATCTTATTTCTTTCAATACGTTCGTCAGAAATATCCACTACGAGTAGATATTGTCCACCCAATTCTGCTCCCCAATTAATCAAATTTTCCAAATTGTAATGATCTTTTGGAAATCTTGGTTGGTTGGTTTGATTACTCGAAAGAATTACAGAAAATTCTTCAGAACGACTAAGTGCAATTTCCATTTTTTTGTCAAGCTCTGAGTTCTTCCAGATTACATCAGGAGAGTTTACATGAATAACGACTTTTCGCTGTCTCAACGAACCCGCCTGCACCGCCAAACTTAATAATATTAATGGAATTGTTAGAGTTTTTATAAATTTAAATAGCATAATATTAATTTAACGCTCTCTTTTCGATATATCTATTCAATAAATATTTTACCGAACTTCCAAATTCACAAAAATCATCATCCAGCATTTCCATTTCACCATCAGATAATCTATCCTGCAAATCATTTTTAGTCACAAATTGAATTCCGGCAATTGTGATATCATCCTGATAATCTGTTCTCTTCACAAGACCTAAAACTTTATTAATATTCTCAACACCCTGAAGAGAAAAGTGCATTGATACAATATCGCCTTCATTAAGAGGTTCATCTGTATCTATCAATAAACCACTTGCAGAAATATTTAAAATCGTACCATTTATAATAATTTCATCACCGCTTGGCCAAAAATTTGAAAAAATATCTTTCACCCTATTAAGTGACATAGGTGAAGAAATTTCCAAACGAATAAACCTTCGCCTATTTTCTGATTGTAATTTAAAAGGTTTTTTCACAGTTACGTTTTGCTCGACCATATCAACATCAGAGATAAATTTTGTTTTGTCTTCAGTTTTCATCTGTAACTCCTTCAGATAAATCATCTCTGTTTTTTTTCATCCATGAAACCAGCTTTTCATTCATTTCTGAACGTTTCGTTTTATTAAATTTTAAAACAGCCGCAGGCAACAATTCCAGAGATTGTTGGTTAAAATGATTTTTCTTTTCTTCGTTGATTATAAATTCCATACCGACACTAAAGCGGTTATTTTTTTCTTGATAACAATGTACAACTTGCGCCAAAATTAATTTTGGTAGTGAAAAATTTTGTAACGGCAAATTTAAAAAGACCTTTGTGCCTTTCATAAGTAAACTTGACACAGATAACATCACGCCGCCACACGAGACATTTATTATAAATGATTCTTTCCAGTTTAATTTAGCTGCAAAATTTGGGTCTGTAATAGATGATGAAATAACAGCTAATTTTGCATCATCTGACAATGTAAATCTTTGGTATTTTCTCCTAGTAAAAGGAATAATATCATTATCGAGTATAATTGTACATTGTCCGTTTAGTGCTCTCTTAAGATTTGCCCCGATAGATATTTCCTGACCTTTATATTTGACAAAAACGGTGACATCCTGATTATCACCTAACTGATCGAAAAAATCAGAATTCATACTCCTGTCAAGCGACAGCCTCTTTTCGTTTATCATAATAACTCTGCTGGATAACTTTTTACCAGCAAATTGATCACAAAGGATAAATATTTCTCTTCCTACCAAATAAGATAAATCAAGCATATTTGAATCAATGCGATTTCCACTTATCCCTTTTTCAATAGTTTTCACCATTTTTTATATCAACCCTTTTTGTCTTAGTTTGATTTGCTGTTGGAACAGATAATTCACTAAACTATTCTGAATTCGAGTATCAAAATTTTTGATTGATGCTGGTAAACATTTTAACAATGGTTGCTTGATAAATTTTCCTAAATTACCAGATTCAATAAATTCCACGCCACAAAGATAAGATTCGTTTTTTATCTCTGAACGACGACAAATACCAGCTATTATTTTCGGAAGATTCAATTCAGGGAAAAGCCCAAAATTTAGTAATATTAAATTGTTTTCTATTATTTGTTGTTCAGAACGGATAAGGACACCTGCACCGCTTATATTTTGGGTAACCGATGTTTTCCAGTCCAAAAAACCAAAAGAAATTTTATTTTGCTTAGTAATTTCAGGAAGTTTGGATACAAGCACTTCTTCGAAAATTTCTACCCTTGCAAATCTTCTTCTTTGAACTCTCTCAATATCACTGCTAATATGAAGTATATAACCAGAAATATTATTTATCTGAATTTTTTCAATAACAGAGAAAAATTGATAAGCGGCATCTTCTTTGGTTATATAAACTTTAACTTCCGCATTATTATGTAGAAGTTTATCCCCGCCAATAAACTTAGGGGAATCCACAACAATATCACCATTTAAGAAATCTTCAATTCGCGTTATATACTTTCCAGCATTCTCGTCGTCACCGTAAATAATTTCTAATTTTTCTCTTAGAAGTAATGGTTGTGATATTTTTTGTAACTTTAACTCCACTTTAATCAATGCTTCCTAAACTTTTTTTGATGCTTCCAAATTAATTTTACCCTGTTCAATTGCGAGTTCAAGGATTTTTCTGGCTAAAGCGGTTCTTGATGGATTTTGTCTATTTTGATAGATAAACTCCTGCCCATATTTAATAGTGCTATTGAAATACTGTTTAGCATTATCAAAATCTCCAACTCTTCTTGAAAGTTCAGCAATCAGGAATGATGCTTGTATTTGCTGATTTCCTTTTCCAATAGTACGTCCATCTTCGAGGGCTTGGATATAATAATGAATTGCTTTCCGTAATGCTTCATTTTCATTTATTACAATTTCAGGCCAACTTTTTTTCATCTCTGACAAGAAATGTGATAAACTTGGATATGTTCCAAAAGAAGTTCCACCGGCTGAATCAGTACCAAGTAAAGTGGACTTATATTCGTTCATAAGTTCACTTAATTTATTTATTTCATTTGAACAAGATTCAAATTTGTCTTCAATACCGGAAATTATATTTTCGAAATTTTCTTTAAATGGCAACATTTCGGATTTTGTCTCAACAGATAAATTCTCGTGTTCCAATTGAGAATTTACTTGAGTTAAAATAGCCTTGGTATAATCTGATGAGCTATTCTGATGTTGCCAAAGAGAACCAAATTTATTTTCTAACTCGACCAAAAGCCCGTTAAGAAAATTATTCTGACTATCTGAAACAGTTCCTCCATCAAGATATCTAAACATCCATCCAACCCTGATATAATAACGTCCTAAATCAAGCATAGATGGATGATCTGCCAGCAATTCATCAAAAATCGCCAAATGCAATTTGACTATAGCTGATTCATTTGGATATTTAATAATATCTACAATAGTACCCATCTGTTTTAAAACTGAATCGGCAATTGCTAACTGATCAAGATGCTTCTCTTTGATTGTTTTCAATTTATAAGTTCTAAAATGACTGTCATTCTTCCACTCTTTGTAATTGTTATTAAATTCACGGGTGTAAAAACAATTACTGCAAGTTACGGTAAAATATGTCAAAGGGTGGGAACCCTGATAACGAGGAAACCGCCATTTTATTTCAATCGGACAAAAATCAGTATCCCGATCTTCTTCCACATAAGCACCCATCTTTATTGTTTCAAACTCATTGATTGTTTTACAAATCGGACACTCAACTCGGGTCAAGAAAAAAGGACTGTCTTTAGGCATTGTTTATATCTCCATTAAATTACTTGTTTGTCATATTTAAAATTGCTAATTCAGCTTCAGAAATCGGTAGCAAACTCATAATTTTTTCTTCGTTTGCACCGGCTTTAATCATTTCTCTTGCAATTCGAATTATCTGAGGCCTATCCCGTCTGGCAGTGTTATTTTTTGCTTCCTCAGGGGCGATATTATTTGCATTACGGGACGTACCAAAACTTATAAAATTTGCATTATCGGATACATTTTCATTTTTCAATATTTTTCCTTTATCAGAGTTGCTCTCATCCATTGCAAATTTATTTTCTGCATTAGTAACAGTTTTATTTTGCCTCTTGAACATTGAATAAACCATTATCGAAAGAATCGACACGATTATATATCCCAATGCATTCAATCCAACCTCAATCAATATGTCTTGTGAAAGTTCCATTTTCACGCTCCTAATGTTTATGCTCTGATATCAATTTTATTTTCAGAAACAGGTTTTGTGTCATCTGAAGAATGGTCAGAATCTTTCTCTAATTCCGATTCATTGTTTTCTTCTTCTAAGTTGTTTTTCTCTTCTGACTTAATCAAAACCATATCTTTCTGTTTTTTCTTATTCTTTTTTTCCAACTCTTCTTTCATTTTCTTCTTAAGAGCTTTGGAAAAAGAATTTTTATTTTCTTCTTTATCTTTATCCGTCTTCTCAACTCTTCTAACAATCTCACCCGGTTGGGCTTGATCAACGCGGTCTATAGGAGTATTCATAACTCCCTCCCGATAATATTAACCGGTCATTGAAAATTTCTCTTTCACTAATCCATTAAGTTTCATGACCGCCCGGGTGTGGATTTGCGAAACCCTTGACTCAGAGATTGACATCACTTCACCAATCTCTTTCAAGGTCAACTCTTCGTAATAATAAAGAGCAATAACCAGTTGTTCTTGTTTTGTTAATTTATCAACGGCGATGACTAAAAATGATCTAAGTTCATCTTTTTCTATTTCAGCCAACACACTGTGAACAGATTTATCAACTACAGTTTCAATTCTTGGAACCTGGCGATTATCATCTTCTCTGAAAATAATTTCATCCAGAGAAAGAATATTTGTTCCAGACACATCATCTAACATGGCATGTAATTCTTCCAAAGTTATCTCCAAATATTTAGCCAATTCCATTTTCTCAGGAGGACGTCCTAATTTATCCTCTAAAACCATATAGGCTCGTTCCATTCCACGAGCTTTTGCTCTGGTAGATCTTGGCACCCAATCCAAAGCACGCAATTCATCTAAAATAGCACCACGTATTCTTGGAACCGCATAAGTCTCAAATTTCACTCCCCTATCCGGATCAAAATGTTTAAAAGCGTCAACTAATCCAATTACGCCGGTACTGATTAAATCATCAAGTTCTACCGATCTGGGAAAACCCATTGCCATTCGCATAGCCACATTCCTAACCAGAGGGACATATTTATTAAGAAGGGTGCGACGATCTTCCGGCAATTGAAACTTGTGATAACGACGCCAGTCTCGTTCGCTTACTTCCCAACGGTTAGTTTTGCGTGCTTTAAAGCCTTTTTTTTCAATAGCAGCTTTTTTGGTCTCGACTTGTGAGCTTTTCGGCTTTCTGCCACGCTTCTTCGGTTTAATCAATAATGCATTAGCCATAGGCATATCATTCCTTTATATCGGCTATTATAGGGTTATTATTTATTCTCATTTTTGTAATCACGGAATTATTTTGACTTGATTTCAAATGACTCCTTATTAAGCCAAGCGAAACATCTCTAAGTTGTTGAGTAACAACTGAATTCCTGTCAATTTCATAAATTGACTGTTGTAAAGAGACTGATTTACGAAAATTATTGGAATCTGAAATTGTTCCTATATAAACAGGTGTTACGTCTAAATATGATTCTGATAAGGCACAGAATTTTTTATGGATATAATCAGACTCTTCTGAAGAGCTACATCTGTTTATTAAAAAAGAACAATTTGATTCTCTATTTTTCTTATAAATATATTTTACAAATCCAAAACCATCGGATAACGATGTCAACTCCGGTACTAAAACCAATAAATTAATATTTGATACTGCTACAAACTGTTCTGTGAATGTTGAGACACCTGAACTGTGATCAACAATAACAAAATCATATCGGCTACATTGTCCTATAATATTTTTTATTATGGTTTGTGAATTTTTAGTATCATTTGGATCAAATAAGTTTTCTCCGATTGATGCCAACAAATCGAGATTTGAATTTATTTTTGTTACAGATTTCTCAAGAACAGCATCACCTGAGATAAATCCGTCAAGACCATCTTTCGGATATACATTAGATAGAATGTGAAGATTGCCAAAAAAGAAATCCCCATCTATCAATAATACTCTATACCCATTTTCAGACAAATCTATGGCTATATTATATGCCAATACCGTTTTGCCAACACCGCCTTTACCTGAAACAACAGAGACAACCTTGGCATCGGTAAGGTTCAATTGTAAATTGTTATGTCCAAAATCAAACCGTTTCAATGGACACCTCACAGTTAAACAATTTTTTTGCAATCTGAGCTGGGTCAGGCGTGTTCAGAGTTCCCATTCCTCCGGGTAAATCCGATAAATAAGCAACTTTTAAATTGGTTGCTTCAGTCGCAGTAATCAGTGAACCAAGCCTGTTAGTCTGATCAAGCATTGTTATTATTAAATGAGTTGGGTTATATTTCTGATATTGTTTGAGAATATCAATCAAGTCAGTGGAGCGAATTAAAGCCGACACAACTAAAAAACAGAAATCCGGCTGTATCTTTTCGACTTTCTCAATCAAACCTGTAAATTTATTCTTATCTACTGTTAATGCCGGAAAATCGATAAGAGTTATGCCATCAAAATTTTTATTTTTTCTCTCACTAATTTCATCACTATTAGTTACACTGGAATCTAATAGTTCCGCATAACTATGAATTTCATCATAAGCCCCCATTTTAAATTCATCTAAAGATGCCAGTTGTACTTTCTTTTTTGAGAAAGCAACAATCTGTGCCGCCAACTTACCCATGACCGATGACTTTCCACTTCCAGCCGGTCCGATAAACATAAGTTTATCGCCATTTTCAAATTCCATATTCGGTAGCATCATGTGTGATAGTTGCTCAACCATTGTTTCTCTAATTGTGGAATTGAGATTATCACTATCAGTCTTTTTTTCATTAATGATATTTTTGAATTTTTCAACAAACTCTGGTGTTATATGAAGCTGATGTAACACCAGAG
>JAYEHE010000424.1:0-8237 GCA_034659415.1 Candidatus Zixiibacteriota bacterium
TTTTCATGGCGTTGTGGAGGCGTTTTCCTACAAAAAACTCCATACTCGTTTGGCAGATTCAGTTTATACAATCAATGTATCCCAACCTTTACCGATGACAATTTATTTTTCCAAGCAAAAGAAAATTCAAAAGATAGATATACCTTCGCAGAAAATGAAAGTTTATCTGGATTATGTCTATGATGAGAAGAAAATACAAAAACAACAACCTACAGCACCTTCATTTAGTTTTAAAACATTCTTAAAACTTATTCCAAATTATTTTTTAAGTATAGTTTTCGGGCTGATAGGGATATCTTTTTATATTGGCGGAAATTATAAGAACAAACAATTATATTTAATTTTTGGAATTGGTGTTATTGCTTTTATTATAAATTCTTTTATCCAATATCCATTACAAAGCAGCTTGACGGATCGATTTATTTTGCCGGCTATAAGAAACGGGGAGTCTATATTTTTGGTCTCAATTATTCCGGTACTAACAGCCGGTTTTGTTCAAGAAATAATTAAGTTTTTAGCAATTTTTTCAGTTTCAAGATTTTTTAATATCAAGGCAAATTTACTAATTATTGCAGGTGTAATTTTAGGAGCCGCTTTTGGAGTTTCCGAATCAATATATTTGGATTCTATTATCGGGCGTAGTCAGTTTTCATGGAATCTATTTGAGCGGGCATTTATGATTTTCTATCAGGCGGCTTCAGGTGGGCTTATTGGATATGCTCTGATTAATCTATCAAAAAGAATTTTTATTGTTTTAATTCCTCTGATTGCAATAAATAGCTTTTTCAAGTACCTCCCTCTGTTTGTTCAGATGCAAAAAACTGATATGGAATTGATGTATATTCTACTTTCAACAGTTTCTTTAATTGTAGTTTTTATCGCATTGATTTTATCAAAGAAGAAATAAAAAAAGCCCGTCAATGGCGGGCTTTTTAAAATTTTAAAAAAGATATCTTAGCAGGAGCAATCTCCACAATCCCTTTTTTCGCCAACAGTAATTGAGTATCCGGCACGACCAAATTGCGGTTTGACAAAATCGATGTTAATTTTTCCCATGCTTGCAAGGCTACCAGCCAAATTATTATCAATATAAGCATTAATTCCATTAGATTCGAGTCTTTGAAGACCTTCGATTGACTCATCCAGAGTCATTCCCAATGATGGACCACCTCAGCCATAGCCTTGAAAGACAAGAATTAGTTCTTTGCCTTTGGCTTGCTCTGAATCCATAATTTTTTTAAGTTCTACACTCGCACTATTTGTAACTTCTAACATTTAATTCTCCTAATATTTGTTTTCTATTCTCTATAAGATGCCATTATAATACAAATGATTCAAAAATTTAATAATTATTTTCAAATATTTATAATTTTTTTTAAATTTTTGTAAAATATTGTTGCAAAAGGATATAAATTTTTGCATTTATTCCGATAGTAACATATAATAATAATTGTTATTTTGTTATTGTTTATGAATTTAGCAAACAAGGATGTTTATGAATCTGTACATTTACGAAGACATTAAATACAAAAACTTTCTTCCCATATCTTATCTCCGACCGGTTTTTCTTATGAGAGCGGGAATTTTATCGTTATTTGAAAAATGTAAAAATATATTTCCGGATACTTATATAGGTTTTATTGTAAGAGATCAATTATCACAATTGATTGCTCGGCAATATCCAGAAAATCCGGTCAACATAATAAAAAAAGGGAATAAAGGGATTCTACTCCTAAACGGGAGAATAAAAAATCTTGGAGATTTATTAGATAATATAAAAGAGTCCAGTAAAAGTTGTATTTTTGTAAATAATAAAAATGAAGTTATTGGTGCATTGTTTCGGAGTGGCTCTATTGAAACAGTGCCATCGGTTGCAACTTTTATTGAATATTCAAATCACTTTAAAACATCTTTAGATAATTTTGATAGAGTAGAAGTTTCGGTTGAATTATATAATTATAATTGGGATGTTATGGCTGATATTTCTAAACAAATTAAATTTGATTATTTCAAATTCCCGGAACTTCGACAACAATCAAATGCGAAAATAGATTCTCAATCAGTGTTAATTAATAAAGATGATATATTTATCGGTGAGGGCGCAAAAATATATCCAACTGCTATTATAGATGCAACAGAAGGTCCGGTTTTTATTGGTGATAATGTGAAAGTTGATGCTCATGCGGCAATTTATGGTCCTTGTTATATTGGTCCTAATTCACATGTATTAGCTGGTAAAATTAGTCATAGTTCAATAGGGCATACTTGTCGAGTTGGGGGAGAGATTGAAGAGTCGGTCTTTCATTCATATGTTAATAAATATCATGATGGTTTTATCGGACATAGTTATGTTGGCTCATGGGTAAATTTTGGAGCAATGACTACAAATTCAGATTTGAAAAATAATTATTCCAATATAAGACTTGTTTTGAATGGGGAGAATATTGATTCCAATAGTAACAAGATTGGTTCTTTTATTGGCGATCATACAAAATTTGGAATTGGGACGCTTCTGAATACTGGCATCAATATTGGTGTTTGCTGTAATATTTTTGGAGGGAATTTGATAGCGGATAAAGAAATTTTACCGTTTAGTTGGGGATCAACAGGAGAATACCAAAAGTACCAATTCGAGAAAGCGATTGAAACGGTTAAAATAGTACACGATCGTCGATCTGTTGCATGCCTGACAGAAGAAGAAACTTTGTTAAAATTAATTTCCGAAGATAGGTTATCTTCGGAAGGTGTTCTTAATTTTGAATTATAGAGAGTAGAAATATATATGCCTGAGTTAAGAAAAGATCCGGTTGTTGGACGTTGGGTTATAATATCAACTGAGCGAGGGAAGCGTCCTACTTCGTTTTCATCGGTTTCAAAAAGAGTAGCGGCGGCAATGTGTCCTTTTTGCGCTGGACATGAACATAATACGCCCTCTGAAGTTTTAGCATATCGCAAAGTTGATACCGAGCCTAATCAACCTGGTTGGTCTCTTAGGGTTTTCCCTAATAAGTATCCAGCTTTAAGAGTAGAAGGCGGATTGGATAGAGCTCCAAAGGGCCTTTATGATAAAATGAATGGCGTAGGTGCTCATGAGGTAATTGTCGAAACTTCAGAACATGCTTGCGATATAGTTGATATGTCCGATGAACAGGTTCGGGATATTTTTTGGGCTTATCGAGAACGGATGATTGATTTAGAGAAGGATATTCGAATAAAGTACATCCTTGTTTTTAAAAATCATGGTGAAGCGGCAGGTGCATCTTTGGAACATGCCCATAGCCAATTAATTGCAACTCCAATAATTCCCAAACGTGTTGCTGAAGAGATAAGCGGAGCAAAAAGATATTTCGAATATAAAGAACGTTGTATTTTCTGTGATATAAATCGGCAGGAAATTGAAGAGAATGAAAGACTTGTATCTGATTTTGATTCTTTTATCGTCGTTCAGCCATTTGCACCAAGATTTCCTTTTGAAACATGGGTCCTTCCTAAAACCCATCAATCAAGCTATCTTGAAATGAGCGACAAAGACCATTTGGTTTTGGCTCGTTGTTTTAAAGATACTCTTGCAAGACTCAAAATTGCCCTTAATGATCCACCGTTTAATTTTATTCTACATACCAGACCTACCAGTAAAGAGAGTCATGAGTATTATCACTGGCATTTTGAAATTATTCCTAAGCTGACAAAAATTGCAGGATTTGAATGGGGTTCCGGTATTTATATTAATCCGACAACTCCGGAAGAGTCTGCAGAGTTTCTTAGGAATATTGATACTAATAAATTAAAAACTATTTTTAAACCAGGCAAATAGGGTGCGAGTATGAAAATTTTAATGGCCGCCTCCGAAATTGTTCCGTTTGTGAAATCAGGAGGATTAGCTGATGTTGTTGGGGCTTTACCTTATGAATTATCAAAATTGGGGAATGATGTAAAATTGTTTATTCCGGGGTATAGTAAAATATCTCAGGAGGAATTTAATTTTTATCCCGTAATAGAAAAACTTGCTGTTACGGTAAATGATAAAAATTATTATGCCCGAATAAAAAAAGTTAAATTGCCCAAAAATAAAGTAGAAATATATTTTATCGAAAGTTCTGATTTTTTTGACAGAGATGAATTATATGTTGATTCTGCTACGGGGGAAGATTACAAAGATAATGATTTGAGATTTATTTTCTTTGTCAAAGCAATTATTGAGCTGGTCAAACAGTTAGAATGGTCCCCTGATATAATCCATGCTCATGACTGGCAGGCTGGTTTGCTTCCAGTTTATTTGAAAACTATTATTAAAGATGATCCTTTTTTCAAAAATACAAAATCAGTTTTGACAATTCATAATTTGGCTTATCAGGGTACTTTTGCAAGTGAACGATATAAAAACTTTGGTTTGCCTGAAAATCTATTTACACCGACGGCTTCGATGGAATTTTATAAAAAAGTAAATATTTTAAAAGGTGCTATTGCATTTGCTGATAAGATTACAACCGTATCTGAGAATTATGCCAATGAAATTCAATTATCAGCTGAAATTGGGTGTGGACTCGAAGGCGTACTGAGTGATCGTTCTAATGATTTGTCAGGTATCTTGAATGGTGTGGATTACTCTATCTGGTCACCATCGCGAGATAAAAAAATAGCCCATAATTATTATCGGTCGAATCTTTCCGGCAAGAGAATATGTAAAGTAGAACTCATTAATCAAATTCAACTACCATTCAGGGAAAATGCACCATTGATAGGTATGATTTCACGAATTGTTGACCAAAAAGGATTTGACTTAATTGCGAAAATTGCTGATCAAATTCTTGCTATGGACGTGCAAATGATACTGCTTGGAACTGGCGAAGATAAATACCATCAATTTTTTAAAAATTTAGAGAATAAATATCCTGACAAATTTAAGGCATTATTAACTTTTGATGATGATTTGGCTCATAAGATTGAAGCCGGAGCGGATATTTTTTTGATGCCATCGAAATTTGAGCCTTGCGGTCTTAACCAAATGTATTCCTTGAAATATGGGACAATTCCAATTGTCCATAAAGTAGGCGGTTTGGCAGATACTGTTGAAAATTTTGATGAAAACAGCATGAATGGGAATGGTTTTGTTTTTGAAAAATATGAATCTGGTGAATTACTTAGAACAATTGAAAATGCTGTACGGTTATTTGGGAAAAAGAGGCTCTGGATTAAAATAATGAAAGCCGGTATGAACTTAGATTTCAGCTGGTCAAAATCTGCTCGGAAATATCATGATTTGTTCAGTTCTTTGAAATAAGCAAGTAATTGTGCAGTAAGATGTTCAAAAAAATAAAATTGTTCAATTTATGGAGTTGACAAACTTAAGTTCCTATATATATTGTATCCACCATGCGGGAATAGCTCAGTTGGTAGAGCACCACCTTGCCAAGGTGGCTGTCGCGAGTTCGAGTCTCGTTTCCCGCTTTTTTTTATGGCGCCATGGCCAAGTGGTAAGGCAGAGGTCTGCAAAACCTCTATTCTCCGGTTCGAATCCGGATGGCGCCTTTTTTTTATGCAGACTATAAAGGTAGCTCATTCCGCCAATGGTTAAAAATACGCCATAGGCGTGCAAACGATGAAAGAAAATAGATGAAGTAGGTCATGTCTCTCTTTTCTTTGAGACATGACGTTTATATTTTATGCAGTTAGGCAGGTTTCAAGACAAAGAGAGACCTGCCCTACTATGTTCACCTTTCACAGGAACGACAGAATAAAAAATGGAATTATTGAATCCAGTATTCATTACAGGTAGCCCATCCGCTTGCGGTGGGGTTGTACTCGGTAGCACACCGCACTCCTACGGCGTGTTTCCAACTTGCAAGAGGTTTTCCCACCGCAAGCGGTGGGGTACAATACGTTTTCACAGAGGTAGTTGCGTACAAGGGCGGAACTCTTTAGCAGTTCCGCCAAAAGAGGCAGAAAAGGTCATGTCTCTCTTTTCTTGGAGACATGACTTTTTTTATGCAGATAGCAGGTCTCAAGTAGGGGTCAAAACTCCTGTAGCTCACAGTCAGCCACAAAGGGTTTCAACATACTCTCACTTTTGTTCCTGTCATTCCCGACCCCGATCGGGAATCAAGGTTCTCTTTGTCTTTGTTGGTGATTTGCCTACGCAATAGGATTTGAAATAAAAAAAACAAGAAAACCTGGGTTCCTGTTTTCACAGGAACGACAGTATAAAAAATCACAGCTATAAAGGTATTTCATTTCGTCAATAGCAAACGATGAAAGAAAATAGATGAAGTAGGTCATGTCTCTCTTTTCTTGGAGACATGACTTTTTTATGTATCTATTATTAAATAAAATTACGCCAATCAAAATCAATATTCCTAAACCAAATAAAACATATCTCCAAATCTCGGGTAAATACGCCCAATGATTGATACCCCATAATCTAAATTCAGGGAAAAAAGAATTTACGAAAAAAGCAGACAGAGTAATAAGATAAGCGATATAGATATAAAGAAAATTATTGTTTTTTGATTTTAGCATGATGGAATATATTCAATTTTCTACGGTTTCAAAATCTTTTATTCTGTCTAATCTGAATGTCCGTTCATTTTTTGCTCTTTCACAATAAGCACGCATATAATATCTGTCTTTTATAATATAAAATTGTTTAGGCCAGACATCACGCAAATGAGTTGTCTCCCCCTGACGAGCATAGAAAATACGAATTTTAGTCTTACTGTTTTTAGCATCCAACAATTTATTAAATCCATCAGGAATTTCTTCTGTAATCTGATGCCAATCATTCATATTATAAATTGGAAAATTATTACTAAAGTATTCAACATTTATAGTTTCATCAAAACCCTCAAAAGCTTTAAGGAATAGCAGTCTGACTAGTTCTGCATCTTCCAAGGCTCTGTGATTTTGTCCATCGGCAATCTTAAATTTTTGAGATAAGGATAGCAAAGCGTATGAACCGCAATTAGGGTATAGTTTTTTAAAAATATCAATATTATCTAAAATTAAGTTATTATTAAATGCGAGTTCAGATCTATCTAATTCACAACTAACAAATGAAATATCAAAAGGAGCATTATGGGCAATTAAAATAGAATCTTTGCCGCAGAATTGAATGAATTTTTCCAACACTGGTTTGGCAATTTCAGCACTGGAAACTTCTTCATCGGTGATACCATGAATTTTGATTACATTTGAAGGGATTTTCCGCTCTGGATTTATTAGATGTTGAAATGTTTCTTTACTGTTATTTTCCAAATTAAATTTAACTGCCCCAATTTCAACAATTCTGTGCGCCGGCGCCCATAATCCTGTAGTTTCTGTATCAAAAGCAATAAATTCTAATTTTTGCATCTCAAAACCTGTCGTTAAATAAAACTTAATATGGTAAATTTCTATCTTCTTGACAACAAATATTATTATATTATCTTCTCTGCGGAGGTAAAAAATGAGTTTCATAAATGTTGAAAATTATCGCTTTTCAAGTGTCAAACCAATGACCAAAATTATGACTCGCTATACCCCTGAATCCGCATCGGGTCTTCAAGATACATAATTGGCATTGCCACTTTTTTGTGCAAAGTCATTTTAATGTGACATTGTTAGAACTCCAAATTTATAAAATTTTGATAATATTTTTATTAAAGGATTGTTTATGTCTATAATATTAAATGGTTCCGAGTTAACAGTTGAAAAAGTAGTAGCGATTGCTCGGAATAATGAAAAAGTTGAACTGTGCCCTGAGGCGCTTGAAAGAATTAAAAAATGCAGAGCGATGCTTGAGAAAAAGATTGACGCACATGAAATAATGTACGGGGTCAATACAGGTATCGGTGAGTTTTCCGAAGTTGTCTTGAATGATGAACAAGTCAAAGATTTTCAAAAATATTTGGTGTATAATCATGCCGCCGGAATAGGCGACCCAGCACCGATTGAATATGTTCGGGGGGCAATGGCAGGCCGCATCAATGTTCATGCCCATGGCAATTCCGGCATCAGGCTTGTAATAACTCAGACCTTGGTGGCGATGCTCAACAAGGGCGTTACGCCTTATGTATGTCAAAAAGGTTCAGTGGGTGCCTGTGGTGATTTGGCACCGATGTCGCAGATTGCTTTATTGATGATGGGGGAGGGGCAGGCTTTTCTGACTGCCCTGTTAAATGATTGCAGTTCTATTTAACCGGGGCGTGAGATATTTTGTTTGTCTTTCAATAGACAATATTAAATAGACAATCATCAATCCC
>JAYEHE010000425.1:0-1822 GCA_034659415.1 Candidatus Zixiibacteriota bacterium
CTGATACAGAGCATCCGGATGATGCCTCCAATTTCAATTCATCCGGCACGAAATTTAAAATCAGCAGTTTAAATAACTTTAATATCAATAGTAATAATATTCTATCAATCGGCGTGGAATCAGAAATTGAAAAATTTGATTCTGATTTTAGTTCGGAATCTGCCTTTGGATCGTATTCTGAGACAATAACTGAAAAAGAAAATAGGATTTCATCTGTTTATGCTCTTGAAGAAATTTCTTTAAATAATATTTGGTTTAATACTTTGGGTCTGAGATATGATTATCACGATGAATTCAAAGAAGCTATTACTTATCGTATTACATCAGCATATTTGTTAAATGAAATTGATTTAAAAATTAAAGGAAGCTATTCAACTGGTTTTAAGTCTCCATCCCTTTTTCAATTATACCATGAATTTTATGGGAACAAAGATCTTGAACCGGAAGAAAGCAAAAGCTGGGAAGTAGGGTTTGATAAATCATTCAAAAACTTCACAACCGGCATAATTTATTTTTATAATGATTTCAATAACCTAATTGGAAACGATGAGTTGTTCCGTCCGATAAATATTGATAAAACAAGTTCTAAAGGTTTAGAATTTCGGGCGGCTTACCAATTAAATAAATTGTCGCTTAGTTTTGATTATACTTATACGAAAAATAAAAATATATCTGACACAACAGCTATTATCAGACGACCAAAAAATAAATTATCATTCGTGACAAATTATTCTTTAAATAACAGAATAAATCTAAATCTTAAGGTTAGTCATATTGGTCAAAGATATGATATTGGTTCTGTGGTTTTAGATAGTTATACTTTAGCTAATATGAATATGTCTTATAATATTTATAGCAATTTAAGTATCACTGGAAAAGTTATAAATCTTTTTGATGAAAATTATCAGGAGATAAATGGTTACAGAACATCTTCTCGTGCCGGCTATTTAGGCTTTAAAGTTAAAATTTAAAATAAAGCGGGGACTACTCCTCGCTTTATTATTTCTACATAAATTGACAATTTGAATTCTAATGCGTATATATTTTATATGAAATATTATAAACAATTTTTTATCATCTTATTTATAGTATCAATATTTGGTTGTGCTAGCAGATACAAGCTTGATCTTTTTATGATGTCGGAAGCAGGCAATAAAAAAGTAAAAGTTGAAAAAACAGATTATATTTCAAACGTTCGGCTTGGTGATCCTTTTGCAAATATAAAGATTCTGCCGGGTGAAAGTAATGTGGCAATACTAACTGTTGGCACTCGTGGATTTACTCACAAAAAAGACGCCGAAGATTTTTTAACGTTTGATGAATATTTAAGAAACCGTATTTATTTTCAATTTCCAAAACCACTAAAAACCGGCACATTTGATTTGAAAAGTAATTCTTTTATCCACCTTTTGGGCCGCTATGATTGGCAGGCGGAAGATAAAATTTTCTTGCCGCTTTCAGGGCAGGTCGTGATTGATTCTATAACGGGGAAAAACTTATTTGGACAAGTTGCCGGAAAATATGAGAACAGAGCTAAAATCAAATTTGAGTTCAACGGACAATTCAAACTGAAAATCAGCGATTAAGCAATTCTCTTTCTAAAATTTCTTTAAATATTGAATAACCATATTTGTCATATAAACAAAACTGTACAAGTTTGAGATGATTTGATAATGTCTGAAATCCAAAGGAAGTTTTAATCATTAAATTAGCGCAGGCTTTCATAGGGAAATCACCGACACCGGTTCCAAAAGCAGGTAAAGCAATTGAATTGATTTTTAATTCATCGGCTAATTTTATACTGCTCAATGTAGCCTGTCTG
>JAYEHE010000426.1:0-1818 GCA_034659415.1 Candidatus Zixiibacteriota bacterium
GAAATAAAGAAATTGATTTTGGAGAAGAATATGCGAAAAATTATTGTATAGAGTCTGATTATCCTAACAATTACAGCAGTGATGCTAAATTCTGCTGAAATTAAAATGGCTGTTTCCGGTCCGGGAGTCATTAATGACAGTACTCTAAAAGTTGGAGAAAAAGTATCTTTTGATATTTATGTGTCCAATGAAATAAAGAGAACAGGATTTACATTTGGGTTTGCTGTGAAATCACCTGATATTAAAACTGTAGTACATGTTTCTGATAGTGGTAATGGGTTAAATGATAATGGTGATGTCAAAGGTTATAATGGTTGGCAAGATAATTCAATTTGGGATTTTGCCGGTGTTTTTGCAGTTGAAAGAGATTGGGATGGTAATTTACCGGAACTGCTTGGATTTGGTGGTCTTTCTATAAAGAAATCATACGATGTTGAAGAATTATCAAAAAAATTATCGATGGAAATGATTATCCCCGAAAGCGGAACGCTGGTTATTGATTCTGCGTGGTATCCTCCGGGAGGAAAATGGGTATTTTCTTCTCCGCCACGAGTAGCTCCTGAGGCGGCACCGGAATGGTTTGGTCCTTATAAATATTCTGTTGTAAAATAAATTCAAGCCCGCCGTTGGCGGGCTTTTTTGTATAATATGATGAAATATCTAAAATATTTTATATTCTTTATTATTACAAGCAATCTGCTTGGTTCCGATACGATACCAAAAAATTTAGACGATCAATATTATAAGATTGCTATAGAATCAGTAACATACGGGGATTATGTCGAATTGGATACAATTGATGTAACTATGGAAACATCTATGGAACTGGGCGGGTTTGATTTGAAACTCAGTACGATTAGCAACTATTATGAAATCGTAGATATTCTCAAAGGGGATTTTAGCGAAAAATGTAATTGGGAATATTTTAATAAACGAAAAGTCAACGACGGCTCCAAAACCTGGCATATTGTCTCATTGGGTAAAATGCTTGCCGATTCAACTGTAAAGGTTTGTTATTATCTTGATAGCTCAGCAACATTATTTAAGTTAGTTGTAGCTTTTACACCTATCACATATACCACACCAATATTTGATATGGGACAGATAAGATTCAAATGGAGTCAATGCAAAGACAATACGGTTTCTTCCGTCTCCGGAGACACTTTGATGGTTTACAGCAAATTATCTGATGAATTAGCAGAGCCTTATGCACCTCCAGAAGAATGTTATCAGAACCTTTCTGGCCGGGTGAGAGATTTATTGATATTTAAAAATGGGGATTTCAAGGTTAATTTTGACCCTTATCAAAAATCAGAAGAAGTTATTAAAGACATTCCTGAAATTATAGACGATACTTCACAAAACAAACAAAATTAGTTTTATATGTTGAAAACAAATTTTTTTTGGATTTTATCTTAATTGGCCTTGCATAAGATTATATTTTATTATATATTTGATTGTCTGCATAAAGATTTAATTTATCGAGGATATAGATTTGAAATAATGCTATAGTTTTATTAGAGATTGAAAACAAACCTAAACGGAGGACAGAAATGTTTAAACTATGCATTTTCAAAAACTTTTCACTTTTAAAATTTTCAATTTTTTTGTTAATATTTTTATTGTCGGGTGCATTATCAAGTTATGCTCAGTCGGATGATTTCATAACTATTAGCATTGAAAAAAGGCACCTTTCCGAGATTGGTCATGCTGATTCAATAGATGTCATTCTTCAAAACAATGGTTCATCATATTTAATAGATGAATTGAATTTTGTGATCCATTTTGATACCTCAACAGTATATTTTGGTTCGGCTG
>JAYEHE010000427.1:0-1818 GCA_034659415.1 Candidatus Zixiibacteriota bacterium
CATTTCATCGGTAAGATACTCAACATAATATGAGCCGGCTAAAGGATCGGCTGTATGTGTCAGACCTGATTCATAAGCCAAAAGTTGCTGAGTTCGTAGTGCAATTTCCGCTGATTTCTCAGTTGGTAATGACAGAGCTTCATCAAAAGAATTTGTATGTAATGATTGAGTGCCGCCCAACACTGCAGACATCGCCTGAACGGCTGTCCTGACAATATTATTCTCCGGTTGTTGAGCTGTTAGAGTAGAACCGCCGGTCTGAGTATGAAACCTGAGCAACATTGATTTTGGGTTTTGAGCTTTAAATTTTTCTTTAACAAGTTTAGCCCATATTCTTCGGGCGGCTCTGAATTTGGCTACTTCTTCAAAAAGGTCATTATGAGCCGCAAAGAAAAATGAAAGGCGAGGTGCAAACTCATCTATTTTTAAACCAATTTTTAAAGCCGCCTCTACGTAAGCCAGAGCATTGGATAGAGTAAAAGCAATTTCCTGAACCGCAGTAGCTCCTGCTTCCCGTATATGATAACCTGAAATAGAAATAGTATTAAACTTTGGCAAATTTTTCGATGCATATTCAAAAATATCTGTGATTATTTTCATCGATGGTTCAGGGGGAAAGATATATGTTCCACGAGCAATAAATTCTTTTAGGATATCATTCTGGATTGTACCCATTAATTGATTTGGTGTAACGCCCTGTTTTTTGCCAACTACTATATACAAAGCCAACAAAATAACAGCAGTTGAATTGATTGTCATCGATGTTGACACTTTGTCAAGCGGAATCCCGTCAAAAAGAATCTCCATATCTTCCAACGAATCAATCGCAACCCCGGTACGTCCCACTTCGCCTTTGGCTAAACTATTATCAGAGTCATATCCGATTTGGGTTGCCAAATCAAAAGCGACCGATAAACCGGTTTGTCCCCGCCCAAGTAGATATTTATATCTTTGATTGGATTCTAAAGCGGTACCAAACCCAGCGTATTGGCGCATCGTCCAAAAACGCCCTCTGTACATTTCGGAATAAACACCGCGGGTGTATGGATATTCACCCGGTTTCCCAAGTTTTGATTGATTTATATCTATATCTGATTTTTCAAGAAGAACAGGTATCTTGATTCCGGAAAGATTTTTTTTGGGACCGGTTGACATTATTCAAACTCCAGAAGTTTGTCAGCTTTCTCAACCGAGTCATTATTATTAACATAAATATCTTTAACCATTCCATCGCTTGTAGCTTTAAGAACATTTTCCATTTTCATAGCTTCGATAATAACAAGCGGTTGACCTTTTTTAACCTGATCACCTTTTTTGACTTTAATTTCCAAAACTAACCCAGGCATAGGGGATTTAAGCAATTTATCAATTTTATTTTCAGATGACATCCCAGCAGTTTTCCGTAGTTGAGCAAGATTATAATCTTCAATCTCTACTTCAATTTCCTGCCCTTTCAAAAAAACTTTACGGATTGAATCAAACCCGTTAGAGCGAACATCAATTTCATTTGCAATATTATCAACCAAAAGCAAAGTACGGCTTTCGCCCAATCTGTTAGCTACTGCATGCACCTCTTTATTATTTATAATAACCTTGAAACCGTCGGCCTGCTTTTCCAGTTTTAATTCAAATTCTTTACCATCGATATTGACCATATAGTGTGACATCAGCGGCTCCCTTCAAATTTGCGAAGGTTATCAGAACGATGGAAATTTTTCCAATTACTCCCTGAAACAGAATCATTATTTTTATTATTTACCATAATCTTCTGTTCATTGATATATTTATCAATAGCCGTGGCAATAGCGGCAATTTCGC
>JAYEHE010000428.1:0-1808 GCA_034659415.1 Candidatus Zixiibacteriota bacterium
CAAAAGTTTAGTATAAACATATATTTTATTTAATAAAAGCGTCCCATGATAATTTAAATTCATATCTTGTCAAGAAATTTTTTTGGGTTATTTAAAAATAATAAAAATTAATTAACCCAGTAGGTTACCTATACTCTTATTGTTAAATTATAGTAATCTCTCTTGCCATCTTGATTGATTACAATTATTTTGGCTGATACAAATTTAAAAAAAATGAGGTGAATATAATCGATAATTATAATATCGTTATAATCGGCGGAGGTCCCGGCGGATATACTGCCGGAATAAGAGCCGCCCAAAAAGGGGCAAAAGTTGCTGTAGTCGAAGTTGATAAATTGGGTGGAGTCTGCTTAAACCGCGGTTGTATCCCATCGAAAGCCTTAATCGCTTCAGCAGTGCAATATGACAAAATGAAAAAAGCCGAAACTTTCGGGATAAATCTCGCCACTCCTCCGGTCTATGACTGGAATGCCATGCTTAGCCGGAAAGATAAAATTGTCGGACAACTTGTCGGTGGCATTGGTCAATTGTTTAAATCTCACGGCGTTGAGCATATTGAAGGGTTTGGCAAAATAACCGGTAAAAACGAAGTTACCGTAACTGAAAAATCCGGAAATAAGCGAATACTAAAAACCGATAATATTATTATTGCTACCGGTTCAAGGTCTATGACTATTCCTGCTTTTCCTTTCGACGGCAAACATATTCTGAATACCGACCATTTATTAATTGCGGAAAATCTTCCTAAATCAATTTTGATAATCGGGGCGGGAGTTATCGGATGTGAGTGGGCTTTTATGCTTTCAATGCTCGAAGTTAAGGTGACTATGGTCGAGATGATGGATCATGTTTTGCCACTTGAAGACAAAGACACATCCAAACTTATTGAACGAGAGTTGAAAAAACGAAAAATTAAATTACACACGAATCTAAAAGTTGAATCTGTAAATCATAATTCGGAAAGTATCGAAGCTGTCTTATCTGATGGCAAAAAAATCCAGGCAAATCAGGTGCTTGTTTCGGTTGGGCGAGTGTTTAATACCAAAGATATCGGACTTGAAGAATACGGCGTGAAACTCAATGAAAACGGCTCCATTAAGACAACTTCTGATATGCGAACAAATATTGAAAATATTTTTGCCATTGGCGATGTCAGGGGAGAGATTCTTTTGGCTTATACTGCTGTATATGATGGAACGGTGGCTGTTGATAATGCGATGGGTGGAAATGAAAAATCAAACTATACCGGAGTGCCTTCAGTTATATTTACTCATCCCGAAGTTGGCTCAGTCGGTTTGACTGAATCTAAGGCGAGTGAAAAGTATGAAATTGCAATCGGTAAATTTCCACTTCGTGCATTAGGCAAAGCTCATGCGGAAAACGAGATTGCCGGCGAAGTCAAAATTATCGGCGATAAAAAGACAGATAAATTGCTTGGCGTTCATGCCGTAGGCGTTCATGCTACAGAAATTATCCATACTGCCACTCTGGCAATAAATCAGGGATTGACAGTAACTCAATTGGGTAAAATGATATTTGGTCATCCGGTGATTTCTGAATCCATAATGGAAGCCGCCCATGACCTTCATCGCATGTCAGTCCATTTGGCTAAAAAGAAGTAAAAACGCAGTATTTAACTCAATACCTGTTTTTAATACAATTAGGGGCATAAACAGGTTCTGCGTTTTTTAAATTGTTGTATTACAATGTTATATGAAATTTGAATCAAAATAATCACGCCTCGCGTGCGCATGATGTGCGATATTTCTTGACTCATTCAAGGCATCTTCCTTTTGTTATTGCATTTA
>JAYEHE010000429.1:0-1798 GCA_034659415.1 Candidatus Zixiibacteriota bacterium
TACCATTTGAACCGGTAGCTTGAACTTCAACTTTATAATAACCATCATCGACTGTGTTGCCAAAACTATCCTTACTATCCCATTCAATTTGATTTACACCTGCAAGAACATCAGATGATTTTAATCGAGCTACCACATTCCCTTGTTCGTCTTTAATTGTAAACTCAATATCTTTTGCAAATTCTTTGGTCGTAAAATTTATTACCGGAGTTTTCTCGCCATCGACAAGAAACCCTTCATAATTGGCAATTACATCTTTACCAATCAAACCGGTAGCCATTGAATTATTGATTGACTGCATCTGCATGAAATCCCATTGATTAGACGATGCAATTCCATCAGCAATATTGTTCATTTGTTCCAAAGATGAAAACTGTGCTAACTGTGCAACAAAATCTTCATCTTCCATCGGTTTCATTGGATCTTGATATTTTAACTTTGTTATCATAAGATTCAAAAAATCATCCTTACCAAGCGACTGGGCAGAACCGGTCGCTTTTGGATTTCCATTGGTATCTGTTGCTACTGGTGAAACTATCATATTATCTCCTATGCCAGAACATTTACGCCTTCACTGCCCACATATAATCTCTGATTTTTCCCTGTAATTTCATCAGAAGGAACATAAGCAAGAGTATCATCTTTCAGGTTTTCTGAATTATTTGAGAAAGATTTTCGCAACCACTGAGGGTTACGTTTAGCAAACTGTTCTTGGTTATTTTCACTGTTTATATTTACATCAATAAAATCGACTTTGATATCAGACCGATTTAGCTGTTCAATTAATTGGCTTAAAGAATTTTCCACAGTTGTTTTTGCATGGACATTTTGAACAGTCAATTCAGCACGTAATGTTTGATTATTCAATACTAATTTTAATCTGGCTGGTCCCAAATTTTCCGGTTCAATCAAAATATTGACTGATTTCCCATTTGGTTTAAGTGCTGTTCGAATATCGTCAGGCAAATTGAATTTTACCGGTTGAGATTCATTTTTAGGAGAAGCTGTTCTGTTTAACTCAATTAACTTATCGATATCATTAGTGTTTGCAGAGATCATATCGGAATTTGAAGAATGTAAATTTTCATTTACAATATTTTGCGATTTATTGTTAGTTACATTTAATAATTGTTCACGTCCAAAATTCTGATTTTTTGGGGAAAATTGTCTTCTTAACACAGGTTCATTCTTTTCTGTAATAATATCTCTGCTGGAATTTTGCAGTTCATTTTCTTCTCCTGAGATATTATTATTTGAATTGATCTGATTATTCTTTTGAGTAGTTCTTACAGAACTCTTTAATAGTTTCCCCTTAATAAATTGAACCTGACCACTACCTTCAGCAGTAATTTCAATATTAACAATATTATTTTTGCTATTACTAATTCCTACCTGTTCCGATTTTAATGCTTCATCATTATTATAATGTACAGTCAGTTCCTTTAGGTTTAGATTGCGAATCAAACTTTCCAGTTCTATTTTTTGCTGGCTTTGTTCCACAAGATTAACTCTTTGGGATTGAAATCCAGAGTTTGATGGAGCTAATTTAAGCTGTTCTAATGGTAAGGAAATTTTAATTGGTTCAGAGCTTGAATCACTGGCAACTGTAAGTTTCAGTGCATCATTTTTGATTTCGGCATCAATAATTTCATAGCTTCCGGACTCCAAAGTAACCGGAACTTGATTGATCAATTCATTGATTTGTTTATTGCTACTTGTATTTAGCGGCATCAACTCTGCTAAAGCATTATTAAAATTCTTAACATTTACAGATTCACTATTTTTACTTATTGTTTGC
>JAYEHE010000430.1:0-1797 GCA_034659415.1 Candidatus Zixiibacteriota bacterium
TAACCGTTTGAAATCATCTTCGGATAACTTAGAACTTTTCATACTTATCAATGCCGCTACTACATTTTCAACCGAACCATCAAAAAATGTATTAACCACCTGTTTGAGCATCTGATTGCTTGCCTGTTTTCTTTTTATAACCGGTGAATAAACAAAAGCCCGACCGCTTTTTTTGTGCCGGACAAAACCCTTGTTTTCCAGAATTCCTAAAATTGCGCGAACCGATGAATAATTGGGTGAATCGGGAATCGCCTGCTGAACCTCGCTTACTGTAGCAGTTCCATTTTGATAGATTATATCCATAATCTGTCTTTCACGGCTACTCAATTTTTCAAATGCTTTTGTCATATTTTCCTCAAATATTTATTAATAAACGAATCAGCAATTAACTTCGTTTAGTCTATCTGCTAAAAATTTAGCATTAATTATTCTGTTTGTCAAGTAGAAAATGCTAAAATTTTAGCAGCAATGAAATTATTTTTATTCTGATAATGTCAGTTTTATTAAAAATCAAAATTTTTGAAGATTTTATTTAAGTAAAACAAGATAAATGAAGTATATAAACAGCAAGCTAATAAGAGCAATGCCTTTCATTAAGTGACAATTTAATTGTAAAATTGAAACAAAACAATAATACTACCGTTATAAGATATGCGGTGGTTGTATAATTTCAACCGATATAGTATATTGGATTTGTTGATTTATGGTTCTTTGAAAACTGAGGTTTAACCTTTTTTTAAACTTCAACGATAGCAAGCTACATTCTTTGGATGAGCAGTTATAATTGTATTGTTTAGATGTATCTAATTTCTAAATCAATCAAACTTGTTTGCTCCGCTGCCACAAAGATGACATAGCCGTTCTGATATTTGGGAAGTTGGATAGCTCGGATGTATTTGAGTTTATTAAAATACAAACTTGCTTGTCCCCGCTGTCCAAAGGATTCAAAGACACTATGTGTCGTGTTCGGGGGTGACTTGGTTTCGACGGGGTGGCAATGCCACTCTGATTTAAACGGAAACTCAGCTTTTGATCGAAAGAATTTATGTGTCATAGCTGGGGGTGACTTGGTTTCGACGGGTTTAGTGAGGGGTTGTTGGCGTGTCGAGGATGTCTGGATCCTCGTTAAAAATCTGGGCAAAACAATTTACTTGGCGAAAATAATTACGCCATGGCTGCCTAATTTAGGTTCAGCCCGTTGTACCTGATCTTATGCCTTCAAGATTGGGATATAGCGCCGTTAAAGAAGGCTCGGCTTTTTGATGTCTATAAGATAAGCTTAAATTAATAGACTGGCTATTTCAGTGGCCTGGCTTTCGGCAGTTGTTATAGCGAGAAATTATAGATAGCCTACACACGTAGATGATGACTTGGCGTTAAATTCGGACGGGGGTTCGATTCCCCCCACCTCCATTTATTATAATTAATTGTAAATCAATAACTTACGACTACTGTGGTCACAATTTGGTCACAATATTTGGCTCTTCAACATTCATATCATCCATCTTGATTACATATCGTATTATAAATATCTTCAATAAAAGTTGAATATTGTTGCTATCTAAGCAAAATATCTAACGAGTGCAGATTTTATTGAATATTGGAGAAATTAGTCAGTTAAGAAGGAGTTGTAATGCTACTGTCTGAAGTGAGCAAGTGGGTTTGTTAAAACGAAACATGATCGCGGTTGGAAAAAAACCCGAATTTGATTTTTGGTCAGCCGTTTTTTAATTTGTGGAAGTTTTTGAAATCAACTATCATTCTATTAATTAAATAAAGTAAGTTTTTTACATTGAC
>JAYEHE010000431.1:0-1796 GCA_034659415.1 Candidatus Zixiibacteriota bacterium
TTATATAAATTTTATCTCATAATAAAAAAGATTACCTAATCCTGCCTTGATTTTTTATAGTTTTTTTCAGATAATAGATAATAATTATTTTAATAAAGAAAGGGAAAAAATGACTGCCACAAATACAAAGCAAACAGAAAATCTTACTAGGGATAAAATTGATTCCAAACTAAAATGGAATTTAGGCGATATTTACCAATCTGATAAGGATTGGGAAAATGATATGGAAAAAGCCAAAACGATGATTACTGACGCCAAAAAGTTTATGGGTAAATTAAATGAATCACCAAAATTTTTATTTGAATGTCTTGTTGCTCGTACCGAACTTGGAAAAACAATTTTCAATCTCTTTCAATACGCACATCTGAATAAAGATATAGATAATCGCGACTCTAAAAACCAGGCTATGAACGACCGAGCGGCAATGATAAGTGCTCAAGCCGGAGCCGCCTTCTCTTTTGTTGAACCGGAACTTTTAAAAATGACCGATGATCAACTTCTTGAGATAAGTTCAAAATTCCCCAAAACTGATGAATATGATTTTTATATCAAAGAGTTGATTCGTTCTCGTAAACATATTCGTTCGGAAGAAGTCGAAGAACTTTTGGCACAATCAGCAATGGTGGCTCGTGCCTCCGACACAATCTTCACCGCTTTGGATGATGCCGATCTGATTTACCCTTCAATAAAAGACGAGGACGGCAACGAAGTTCAGCTGACCAAACAAAAATATATGAAATTTATGGAATCATCTGACCCACGAGTGCGGCGGGATGCCAACGAAGCTTTTTATCAACCATATAAAGAACATATCAACACCACCGGCTCATCACTATCTTCGTCTGTAACAAAAGATTTGTTTTATTCCAAAGCTCGTAAATTTGACAGTTGCCTTAAGGCATCGTTGGACAGTGATAATATTTCTCTTGATGTTTATCATTCATTACTTGACAGTACAGAGTCAGATTTGTCAGGACTACATAAATATGTTGCCCTTAGAAAAAAGATTTTGAAACTTGATAAAATACATGCCTATGACATGATCTGCCCGCTTTTCCCAGATAAAGATTACGAAGTGCCTTATGAAAAGGCTATTGATGAAATAATGATTGCTGTTAAACCTTTGGGAGAAGAATATATTGACTCATTGAAAAATGCTTTTGGTAGCCGCTGGGTGGATGTTTATGAAACCCCGGGCAAGTCCGGCGGAGCTTTTAGTTGGGGGAATTTCTCTTCCCATCCGTTTGTTTTGATGAATTACAATAGCACCGTTGATAATATGTTTACGCTGGCACATGAGATGGGTCATGCCATGCACAGCCATTTTTCAAACAAAACTCAGCCATATCCAAAATCACAGTATTCTATTTTCGTTGCCGAAGTTGCCTCAACTTTAAACGAAGGTTTGCTTTTAAATCACTTGCTTAGTAAAGTAAGCGACACTCAGGAAAAATTATATCTTCTGAACCGTCATATTGATAATACTGTCGGTACTTTCTTTAATCAGATTTTGTATGCTCGTTTTGAATTAATGATTCACGAAGAAATAGAAAAAGGCGGTGCACTTGCTCCGGACAATATGACCGATTTGTGGAAACAATTAACCGAGAAATATTACGGACCGGAATTCACAATTGACGAAAAATCTATTTTGAAATGGAGCCGAATACCGCATTTTTACCGTGCTTATTATGTTTATCAATACGCTACATCGTATGCCGCCTCGCAGGCAATTCTTACAAAATTTATGGATGGTGATAAAACAATTATTAAAAAATATCTTGGCTTGATTTCAG
>JAYEHE010000432.1:0-8076 GCA_034659415.1 Candidatus Zixiibacteriota bacterium
TGTTACATCTAATGTGCCAATTTGGAATGGACACTCTTTCGTGGGCACGCAAAGGAGCTATCGTTACCGGTGTGGATATTTCCGACAAATCAATCAAACAGGCAAACATTCTTAAAACTAAAGTTGATCTGGACGAGGCTAAATTTGTTCGCTCTGATGTGATTGATCTGATAGGAAAAATTGATGAAAAATTTGATATTGTTTTTCAATCTTATGGTACTCACTGCTGGATTGAAGATTTGAATCAATGGGCTAAAGTTGTTGCTCATTATTTAAAGCCGGGTGGAATTTTCTATATAATTGACGACCATCCGCTTATGGCTTTATATTTGACCGAAGATTATGGGTATCTAAATAAAGAAGCCGAGCGCTATGCCAACGAACGTGACTATGCCGATTTTGATTACATTGTCAAAAACGAACAGGTCGAGTGGCAGCATCCGATTTCCGAATTTATAAATAGTTTGATTAACGCCGGATTGACAATTGAATATATGAATGAATATGATATCGGTTATTATGAGATGGAAAAAGGTTGGGTTCAAAACGGAGATTACTGGACGCCTCCCGAAGGACCTACACGACATCCATTGATGTTTGCATTAAAAGCGAAAAAAATAATTTAATCTTGAATAAAATAAATGATAACTACTATTATTTGTGATCTCGATGGTACTCTGGTTAATACCGAATGCCATCATATGTCTTCTTATCAGGAAGTTTTCAAAAAATACAATATTAATTTGTCCGATGAAGAATATCGTGTTCATTGGATTCGGGATGGCAAAACTATTCGGGAATTTGTAAAAAAACATAATATTAACCATGACCCAAAAGAACTTCACCGACAGAAAAGCATAATATACAAACAAAAAATTGAATCAAACTTGGACCTATGCGAAGGTGCTTTTGAATTTCTGGAAAACATAAAAAATGATTTCAGGCTTGCTCTGGCTACTAATTCATTTTATGAGTTCACTAATATCATATTACAAAAAACAAACATCAAAAAGTTTTTTAACATTATAGTTACCCGCGATAAAATCAAAAGTTTAAAACCTGATCCTGAAATTTTTATTAAAACCGCTGAGTTGTTAAATGTTAACGTGTCTGACTGTCTGGTACTCGAAGATGCTCAAAAAGGAATCGAGGCTGCCTCTGCCGCCGGGATGAAATCTATCGCTATCCCTAACATTTATACATTTGATA
The DNA here is from genome assembly GCA_034659415.1 of Candidatus Zixiibacteriota bacterium. GTDB lineage: Bacteria > Zixibacteria > MSB-5A5 > GN15 > FEB-12 > QNAD01. Next base: position 1,210 of record JAYEHE010000432.1, read on the forward strand.
ATGACTTTTCAAAAGCTGATTTGATTCTGAAATCTCTTAAGGAAATTAATCATAAAATTATTAAAAATATATAATTAATTTATTTGTTGGTAAGTCTCCTATGGGGAATATTTTTATAAGTGAAGGTTTTGAAACTCAAGAGTTTGTGCGTGGTGTATATCCTTGTGTGCCACGCTATAATTGCTAAGATGGTATCTACTGGTATTGCTTAAATTTATTAAAATTTAGTTTTCTGTATGGCATATAGAACATATCTCATTATTACTTGAATTTGGACGGCGAAGAAAGTATCCAGAACCAAAACTTTTCCAACCACTCCTATGTACCGAATGACAAGTTTCACACACCATCATATTGGTGGTAGCCGAAGGCCAGTCAATACCAGGAAAGGCATCTTCATTTATTTGATCTGCCCATGGAAGAGGTGGAGTAAGTCCATCGTTCATATTGACATCTAATGGAAGCCCGGTATAGTGAGAGGTGGCACCAACTCCAGGACCATTTGTACCATCATGGCAAGAGACACAATAAGCTGAATTGGTATTATCTTCCAAAAGTAGATATCCATAAGCAGTTCCATCCGGATCGTGAACATCATGACAGAAATTACATCCGCTTACAGGAATGGCGGATTCGGTTGTTATAGATGGGTGTTTGGTCTCGGAGCCATCAGCTATAGCTTCAGTATAATCAAAAATGTCATTAGCAGCCATTCCACCAGAACCGGTTACTCCACCTGATGGGGGAATGCCATTATGACAACTGATACAAAAAGAACCATAGTAAGCATTTGGTTGGTTATCGGCGAGTAAAATAGGATTAGTTAGTCCAACAGGGTTGGTTGTCTGGGCAGTTGCCCCATGAGGTGTATGGCATTGATAACAGGTAAAACCTGTATTAGTAAAATGTGTAATACCTGCTGTATGGTCACCAAGAGCAGTAGCGGCACTGTTAAATGCGGTACCATCATGACAATCAACACACCAAGAATTGTCAATCTTAGATATAGCCGAGTTTAAGAATTTACCAGTAACATTGGGATTTTGGGTGTGTACATCATGGCAACCATCTTCAATCGAACAATCACCACCAATAATTATATGTTGTTCCAAAGAATTATTATCAAAGACAGTGCCAACACCTGCTGATGCTGTTACACCATCGTGACAAGTAGCACACAATGATCGCTGATCAGAATAAGTAGAGTTTGGTGCAGAAAACCATAGTTTATCTCCATAAGCATTATGTGGCAAATGGCATGACATACATAAATCTTTCCCACTACCAGTCATGTCATGGTCAGAATGGATAATAGCCGCAAAAATTGATATTGGCATTGAAAACATACATATACTGCATGTAACAATGAAAAAGCATTTGTTAATAATTTTAGCAATATTCATATTTTAGTCTTATAATGTTAGTTATTATTATATATACTACAAAATTTATCGAGTTTGTCAATACTTAAATTTTTTACTTTATGTTTATAATTGTTTAAATTAAGTAATATTTTATGCTGACATCTTCTCCACACAGCCTGCAATCAAATCACGAAGTTTCGGCTCCGCTTCGCCTGCCATCCGGATAACATCATCCAAAGAGCAAGGGTGCATATTATCAGGCAGTCCCATATCGGTAATAATTGAGAATCCAAGAACTTTATTGTGCTGATGATGAGCAGTAATAACTTCGGGTACAGTGGACATCCCCACCACATCAGCACCAAACCCGCGCAACATCCGATACTCCGCCGCTGTCTCAAGACATGGTCCGGTCAAACCGACATAAACGCCTTCCTGCAAATTCAAATTTTGATTCATTGCAACTTCTTTGGCTATTGCCTGAAGTTTGAAATTATAAACTTCGTACATGTCAGGAAACCGGTCGCCCATGTTGTCATCGTTGGGACCTATTAGCGGATTGCCCGGGAAGAAATTTATATGGTCTTTGATAAGCATAATTTCGCCGGCTTTAAAATTCGGGTTCATTCCACCACAGGCGTTTGAGACAATTATAGTTTCCATCCCCAACTTTTTTAAAACCCGAACTGGAAACGCAATCTGTTGAAAAGAGTAACCTTCGTAATAATGAAATCGACCCTGCATACAGACCACTGGTTTTCCTTTTAAATTTCCAAACAAAAGCCGTCCGGCGTGTGATTCAACAGTTGAGACGGGAAAGTTAGGGATTTTATCATAATCAACAGTTGCGGACATCTCTATCCCATCAACCAGTGAACCTAATCCGGTACCTAAAATTATTCCAATTTTCGGGATAAAATCTGTTTGTGATTTAATATAGCTTACTGCTTCATCCAGCATTTTGTTAGTTTCTTCGACAGTATTCAATTTAATCTCCTTTTTGTGCTTTGGTTTAATATGAGAATATATAAAATATATTTGACAAAAAATCAACTAACAACTGGCATCGCCAGTTTTTTGCTTCGCATGTGGGCGAGTTCTCTTTAGAAATAAATAATGATTATAACTATGTGCTTATTTCTGACATCGCTAGTTTATTGCTTCGGTGGCAAAGCCAGACATCTTGATTCTTACAAAATTTATGAATTAATCTAAAAAGACCGGTCTGGTGGGAATTGTTGACCGGTCTTTTTTTACTGCTGAGGAAGGATTTTTATAAAAAATTACTTTTCGGCTTTATTCATTTCCTCTTCGAATTTAGCAGCTACTTTATCAAGTTCGTCGGCAAGATTTTCAGAGAGAGGATTTACTTCTTTTAATGCCGGCTGATCCTGAGTAACTTCAAGATCATTTGGATCATTTTCTTTACTAGCCTGATTTTCTTCAGAAGGTTCATTGACAATAAATTCCGAAGGAACTTCTTCGGCGGTACGTTCGGTTTCTGTCCAACCTGTGGAAGGGTCAATTTTTTCTTGTTGTGGTTCGGGTTCTTTTTCTTGCAGTAATTCCGGTTCATCTTTTTGAGTAGGCTTGTCCTCATCGGTTCTATCAAAACTGTTTATAGCGGCGGCTAATTCAGGGTCCACAACCGGTTCTTCATCGACAACTTTTTCGGACTTATCCGGATTTTCGTTTTGAAGAAGCGGGTCTGGGACAGATTGTTCTTCCGAATAATCAGAACTGGAATCTTTAGGGGTTTCGGTAACAGTTGTTCTTTTCTTTGATTCTACTTCATTTGATGCTGTAATTTCGAGCAAATCTTTTTCAACTTCTTTTGGAAGTTCTGATTTGGAAATTTCATCAACAATATCAAGATGCGAATTAATTAACCCTTTTAGTTTTTCCATATAGGAACGACGGGTTAACTCAAGTTGTGAGATATGGTTTTCAATTTCCTGAATTTTATTAGACTTACTTTCAATAGTTTTTTCAGCTTCATTTTTAGCTTCACTTAAAATAGACTCGGCTTCTTTTTTAGCGTTTCCCATTGTTAAGTCAGCATTACGGCGAGCATCAATAGCGGCACTTTTTATTGTATCTTCAAATTGACGAAGAGCCTGAAGCTGACCTTTGACAGAATCAAGCTCCATCGAAAAATTAAGATTTGCTTGCTTGATTTCTTCCATTGCAACAGCAATCTGCTCTAAAAAAGAATCAACTTCGTCTTTGTCGTAGCCCCGCATTTGTGACGGAAACTCATAATTTCTAATATCATTTGGAGAAAGATCCATAATTCTCTCACTTATATTTAGTGTTAACTTTCCTTCATACATTTAACCGATAGTTTCATATCGGAACACTTAATATAATTATCGTACAAACAGGAGATAACTTTACTTAATTATGGATTTATTTTGGGAAAAATACTATTACTATAACTGGCTAAAAATAAACATGTTATTAGTAAAAATGATTTTATTCACGAATTCCAAACAGACTGCTACCGATACGAATCATATTTGCTCCTTCGGCAATAGCTAATTCAAAATCATTTGACATCCCCATCGAGAGTGTATCAAAATCATTTCCAATAATTTCTCTGCCCTGCTTAAATAGCTCATTGCATAAACGATACGATTCGCGAATTTGTTCTTCATCTTCCACATAAGGACCAATTGTCATTAGACCAATCAAATTTATAGACGGCAAAATATTGACCTGTTTTATCAAATCTATACATTGGTCAGGAGAAATTCCTGATTTTTGAGTTTCTCCAGAACAATTAACTTGAATAAGACAATCTATAGTGCGATCAATTTTTTCCGATTCTTTATTTATTATTTTTGCTAATTTAATAGAATCCACCGATTGAATAACGTTAAATAATTCAACAGCTTTTTTGGCTTTATTGCTCTGCAAATGCCCAATCATATGATAACGGGCAATATGTCCAATTTTATTAAACTTCTCTTCGGCTTCCTGAATTCTGCTTTCACCAATATTATGCAAACCGGCAGAAACAGCCATATTTATCACTGATTCAGAATGAGTCTTGGTAACTGCTACAACGGTGATATCATCGGTGTCACGCTCATACTTTTCACAAGCATTGGATAACCGACCATGAAGTTCCATGAGGTTTTTTTGAAATGATTCTTTCATTTATATGAATAATCTAAGATTATTGACAAATAATCAAGGAAATAATAAAATTGATAGCATTTTACAAAAAATATCTGATTTTTTCTGAATATTTAAAATCAGGCAACTGCAATATTATCTGCTTGGTTATACTCGGCTGGGTTGAAATATTCTGGTGAAAGTTCCGGGGCTGGATTTTCAGTTTGAGGTACATATACATCCTGAACCGTTTCTATTGCATTATCTACTCTATTAAAGAAACTTTCGATTGAACTAACAAAAGATTCTTTTGCAGTATCAACCATTGCTCCAGAGAAGCCCAATTCTTCAACTGCCATATCAAAATATTCGTTTGCTTTGGCAATAAGGTCTTTTTCGCTCTGGTTTAAATATGTATCTACCGCATCAAAGAAAGTTGACATCATTTCAATCGTTCCAGATTCAGCTAAACTACCGGCTGAATCAATATAATTATTTACCATATCGGGAGTTTGTTGTGCCATTTGTTCGGTTTGAGTGTTGAATTTATTTAAAAAAGTAAAATTGAATCCGGAATCAAGCTGATAGCGGAACCCAATTTTATTAACTGCCATCCGGTGTTTACCATTATCAATGGAATGGTACGAACGGCTAATTTTTGAAGCTTCATTATAAAAACTATTTACTGCAAAATTACGGCTGTTGGCAGAAAACTTATTAGCCAACCCGCTTGAAGACAACATTTTACTCTTCACCACCGATGCCGGATTGTTTTCCTGTTCAGCCATAGCCCGAACCTGCTGAAATCCCTGAAAATTCATATCAGCCTTCAAACCAAACCCACCCATTGCCATTTCTTCCAATGATTGCAAATTCCCATTGGCTAATTCTTCGACACTACTGGTGAAAATGCCAAGATTGAATTGAAGATTTAAGCTATAATCAAGCCTCGATTTTCTGCTGTAACTTTGATATGTCCCGTCTGGGTTTATCGGAAGAGTTGGGCTTTCTTCTTGTGGCGTATCGGTCTGTTCAGTTTCTGGAGTTGAATTAGGATTATTAACCGGACTGGCGGAATTTTGAGCTGTCTCTTGGGGTTGTTCTGGCTGTTCAGATTGTTTGGCTAATGCTTCTGTAGATGGCACATATTTGTCGGTTGCTGGTTCCGGCACTGGCGATATTGTTTGCGAGGGAGTATAATAATTTGGTGTTTTATAACGGTTATTGATTTTATTAATCAGATTTTGATACTCGTTGCCAAAATTATTAAAAAGCAAATTCATAAGTCCCATAATTTACCTCATATGTTTAAAATAATTGATATTGTTTTTATCGGGTTTTTTTAAGTTTCCCTTTAGATTTAAATACCCTGCATACTTGATTTTTTTGTGTTTGTAATCATAAATTTTATTATAATAAAATATGAACAAATATCATTTGAACAAAACAGTCTCGGATACTCTTGTTATCCACTGTGCCGATTCACGTTTTCAGGATGCATTCAGATTATTTATATCAAAAGAATTGCAGATTGAAAATTACATTCCGCTCATAATTGGCGGAGGAATAGGACCGTTTGCCTTACATGGGTTTAGCTCAATCAATTCAAAAGTCCTAATTGACCAACTTAAACTCTTTATTACAGAATTAGAAATCAAACAGGTTAAACCTGTCAAACAGGTTTGCCTGTTTAATCATCAGGATTGTAAATGGTATGCGAATGTTATGAATTGCGAATCAGATAAAATAATAAAAAAACAACAATCCGATCTTAAAAATTTTACAAATTTTCTCAAATCGAATTTCAAAGACGTTGAAGTAAAATCATTTTGGGTCATACTTGAAAATGAACAAATATTATTTGAAGAACTTTAATTCGTTCTAACAGGTGTTGTCTGTTTTTTGTTGTCATTTAACTCATATCTGTGTATAAATTCTTATGATGAAAAAATCCTTATCAAAAAACCCCACCGCAAGCGGTGGGCTACCCGAAAATCTTCGCTCTAAAAATGGACTGTCACACTTATCAAACAATCCTCGATTGTCAAACAAGCCCCGATTGTCGAATAAGCCGCACTTGATGAAATGGATTGAGCTTTCTGAGTCGGCGTTTCAACATAATATTAAATCACTCGTTAAATTAGCAGGTAAAAGAAAAATTGCGGTGTCGGTTAAAGCTAATGCGTATGGACATGGATTGCCACAGATTGTATCAATGCTTATCCCACTTAAAGCAGTTGAGTATATTACTGTGCATGAAATCGAAGAAGCTATTCAGGCAAGATTTGCCGGATGGGACCGAAAAATTCTATTATTGGGACCTTTTTTTCCTGATGATACCGATGCAATTTTTGAATATGATATTGAGCCGACCATATTCGAC
>JAYEHE010000433.1:0-1793 GCA_034659415.1 Candidatus Zixiibacteriota bacterium
CCCATTTCCGTTCAACGACTCTGTAAACAGAATCGCGCTTGTTAACCATATTGGAATAAAACTCACCGCCATCAAGATCAGATTGTATAAATAGCATCGACATATATTCCGGTACTGCATCCAAAAGCCATGCTTCTCTATTAGAATAAGTTTGCACCGCCGAACCAAACCATTGACGGGCAACGGCATTACCTGCAATAATGTGATAGCCACCTACATACTTCAAGGAACCATCTGTTACACATGCAATTTGAGGAGCTTTAATTAATCCCGGCATACTTAGCAAATAACCTTCCGGATAAACAACTTCTGAAAATGTTCCGGCAGGTGTTCCAAAACGGCTGGAAAAAAAGTTGAAAGCATCGACAATATTTTTTTCATAAGTTGCATCCGGAATATAACAATCCATGTTTTTTTTGAGATGTTTTGATTTTAGAAAATTAATTGCAAGTCCCATATCGGAAGTTTGTGCCAAAGTATCATATCCGGAAGCATAACCTTGAAAATAGAATTTTCTATATAGTCTTTGGGTTTTAACAACAAATTGTTTTCTGTTTTTATCGGAATCCTGAAGCGGACTCATATCAGAGGTGATATAGTTATAACCTTTTGGGATATCAAAAATTATATTATGCATTACCGGTTTTGGGTTATCGACATACGGCAAAGGACAATCATACGCTTTTCCCTTAAACCAGATTGTTATTTCTACTGTGTCACCTTTCATTTTATATTCCGGAAGGATTACAGTCCCACAGGCAAAATCACGGCGACGATGAAAATCCACCGAAACACCATCACTAAAAACAGAATCAGTTTTTAAATTAAAATGATGAAAGTAATTTACAAAACGCAGACTATCTGCAGTAATTAGAAGTTTCATTGTTGCTTTGCCCGGTTTAATTTCCATTCCATCAAGACCGGTCATATACAGTTTACCGGAATATTCTATAGGTTCCGTTTCAAAAATCATCTCTGACATTGTTGAATTATCATAACTCCCACTACCATATTTTTTAAAAACAGCAGCATCGGTAGTGATAGAATTACCGCCTTCGATTTCATAGGATATTCTAATTTGTTCAGGGCGGTTTGGGTCAAAATTAAAATTGAAGCGGTTGAAATCAATCCAAAAATAACCGTTTTCATTTCTTTCATAAATTGATTTTAGAAGCTGGAAATTATTGTCATATTTGTGCTGAATACTGGGACGAAAGAAATATTCTCCCTGATTATCTTTAGCATAATTATATTCACGCCAACCCAATTCTTCATCTACAAAAGAGAATTGTTCTTCAAGTATTAAATCAAAATTATCTGCCATGCGAATAAAACAGGTTTCAAAATCTTCATCAATTACATCAACATCGGCAACCGAGCGGAGAGAATTTTTCTCAAGCTCTGAGGGTATTTCTATTTTTGCATGACCTATACCTATAAACAGGGCGGTTGTTGGCCTATCGTTGACATATCTTAAAAGATGCATTTCCCCTTCAACAAAATTAAAAGTTGCCGCATCTTTCTTGTAAACAAAATTTTTGATATCCGCTTTACGTCCATAAGAATTATTTAATTCAATTTCAAGCTGAGAATAATCTTTTTTCAATTTTTTGAAAAATTCAGAGTCAGCCATAAGCGGCGAATTAAAAATAAAAATTGCCATTAACAGAATTATTATATTTTTTTTCATTTACTACTCCCTGTCCTTCAAATTCTACTTTTTTATTAATTGACGAAAATATTATTCATTTGTCAATTTTCTTCTTTTATCTAAAATTAAATTTAATAAAAAT
>JAYEHE010000434.1:0-1792 GCA_034659415.1 Candidatus Zixiibacteriota bacterium
GGAATTGGAAACAGCCGTAAGATTAGGAACACCAACTGTAAATATTATCTTGAGTGATGGAACTTTTGGACTTATCGAATGGAAACAAAAAAATAAATATGGTCATGCTTTTGCCACCCACTTTGGAAACCCTGACTGGGTAAAAATGGCTCGTTCATACGGGGCGGAAGGTATCAAGGTAAAAAAAGGGGATGACTTTAAAGAAATTTTGAAAAAAGCATTTAAACTGAATAAACCGGTGGTGATTGACTGCCCGATAGATTATTCTGAAAATGTAAAACTAACCAAAAGATTAGGTGAATTGGTCTGCCCAATATAGATTTTAATTTATTTTAGATAGGAGTTGAAGATGGCTAAAAATTATAAATTGTACTTAGGTGGCGAGTGGATTGATAAGAAAAATAAAATCAAAGTTGAATCACCCTACGATGACAGCCATATTGCCAATGTTGCCGCCGCTTCAAAAGAAGATTACACCAAGGCAATAGATATTGCCGATAAAGCATTTGCCGAAACCAGAGTCTTGCCTTCGTATAAAAGAGAAGAAGCATGCAAATCTATCGCTGATGGTCTTGAGAAAAATCTAAATAAATTTGCCAAAGTTATGTCCCAGGAACTGGGGAAATCTTTGAAAGATGCTACCGGCGAAGTTACGCGTTCTATCGGAGTTTTTCGCACTGCCGGTGAAGAAGCAAAACGAATAGGCGGCGAAATCATTGATTTAGATTGGAATGCAGGTGCCGAAGAAAGAGTAGGTCTAATTCGCCGATTCCCGATGGGTGTTATTGCCGGAATATCCCCGTTTAATTTTCCTTTGAATCTTGTAGCACATAAAATTGGACCGGCTATCGCCTCGGGGAATTGCATGGTTTTAAAACCAGCGACTAAAACTCCATTGTCTGCCCTTCTATTAGCGGAACTTATTCAAAAAACTAATTATCCCAAAGGTGCAATCTCAATTTTACCCGGTTCTTCAAAAGAATCATCCCCTTTATTAGAAGATGACAGGGTTAAACTAATTACTTTTACCGGTTCATCTGAAGTTGGCTGGTGGATTAAACAGCACGCAGGGAAAAAACAAGTTGTTTTAGAATTGGGCGGTAACGCCGGTGTGGCTATTGCTGATGATGCTGATTTAGAGTTTGCCGCTACGCGGATGGTTTACGGGGCGTTTGCATCGGCGGGACAATCATGTATCTCAGTTCAAAGAATATATCTGCATGAAAAAATTCATGACAAGTTTTTAAAACTGTTTACAACAAAACTAAAAAAACTAAAAATTGGCAACCCTCTTGATCCAAAAACAGATATCGGTGCCATGGTAAGCAAAGAAGCAGTTGCTAATACAATGGAGATTATTGATCAAGCTGTAAAAAGTGGAGCCAAAATCCTTGCAGGTGGCAAAGCCAAAGATGCTATGATGCAACCTACATTGTTAGGTAATGTGAAAAATAATATGGCTGTTTGTAATCAGGAAGCCTTCGCACCGGTGGCAGTTATATTGAAATATAATAATTTTAAAAAAGTGGTTGATGAAATCAATGATTCTGAGTATGGCTTACAGGCGGGCATATTTACAAACCGAATGAAAGATATTTTTTATGCATTTAAATTTATTGATACTGGTGGTGTAGTAATAAATGACATTCCTACTTACCGTGCCGACCATCAACCGTACGGTGGAGTGAAAGATAGCGGTCTTGGTCGTGAAGGGATAAGATACTCAATTGAAGACATGACCGAGCTCAAAATATTATCTATGAATTTAAAATAACCCGCACCAACATAGTTG
>JAYEHE010000435.1:0-1792 GCA_034659415.1 Candidatus Zixiibacteriota bacterium
TGGCGGAGGTAAATCCAATCTTATTTTTCTTCTAACCTCACAAATACTCTCATCAACAACGGTATCTATTAAGCTGTTTGACCGGAAATTTGAATATTACCCCTTGATGTCATATGATAATTTCACTTACTGGTATTTAAAAGATTTTTACATCAACATTTTAGAACCTGCTCCGGGAGTTGCTTTTGAGCGATGGATTGCAAATATAGCTGAGTTATTCGGTAATACTCACGATATGAGGGTTGCCTCTCGAGGATTGCTTGTTAAGGTAGCTTTAATATTATATAAAAAACCAGAATTTTCCGGAAGTGGACGATATCCGACACTCAAAGACGTATACAAACATCTTCTTTCGATGAAAATTCCTCTTCTCAGTCATGAATCCCGTCATAAAGAAACCTTAATAAACCGTTTAGAGGGCATCTTTTCAATCTTCGGAGATCATCTTTGCTCACAACGTCCAATGATATGGGATAATTTTATCAAATTGAGCTGGGCTATTGCTATCGACGGAATCCCAAATGAGTATCAAAATTTTTTCATAAACGTCATCTGTGCTAAAATAATGTCATATTCAGTAGTCAATAACATCAGAAACAAAAAGCTGAAAACTGTTCTATGTTTTGATGAATCTTCGTCTATTTTCCGCAAATTTTATGAACAACGTGAAGGTAATTACCTTTTATTAGATTACTTAGCTCAAGCGAGAGAGTTCGGTATTGGATTTGTTATTGCCACCCAGTCACTTTCGAATCTTCCAGATTCAGTACTTTCGAACACTGGCATAAAAATCATGGTCGGTGGGTCTGGTTCCGGCACTGACTATGATATCTTTGCTTCAGCTACCGGTATGACTCCTGAACAAAAAACATATCTTAAGCAACTCACAAAACCTGGTCAGGCTTGTGTCAAAGATCCACGATATGAATTTCCATTTACCATGGAGGTACCTCACATTGTCGAATAGAATAAATAAAAATATTCCCAAATTCATTATTGATATGGAATCTGAAAAACGGAGTAAGATATTTTATCCTGATTATACTCCCTTACCTCCTGTTGATAAACCTATGGATAGCCCTAAAACTTCTCAAACAGCACCTAAAACTCCGGCACAACCAAAACCTAAACGCAAAGAATCTAAATCAGTTTCAGACTCCAAAAAGATTTTAACTCTTTGGTTAAACCAGAAAGGACCTTTTTTATCTCAGCAGAAAATTTTAGATTTACACAACATTACAAGTGGTTCAATAATATCCAAGACAAAAAAAGATCTTGAAATTAACGGATATATCAAAACACATAAACTTCAAATTGGTAAGACACATTCATCTATTTGGGAGCCAACAGATAAAGCTTACAAATTAGTTGGACTTACAAAACCAACATGGGAATCAAAAGGTGGGTATCTCCATCAATTCATTGCTCATCATTTGAAAATTAATGGTATCAAAGATGGTTACAATGTTGAAATCGAATATCTGCTTGAAAACAGTAAAGCGGTTGATCTTTTACTTCGAAATGATAACGAAATTATTTTCATCGAAATTGCTACCAGTTATCCTCTTGATAAAGAAATATCAAACATAATTAAGGATTTTTCATCAAACCTTATACCGGATCAATTTATAATAGCCGCCCAAAACGGTAAGATGAAAAAACAACTCGAAAAATTAATAAATAATGACAACCGAATAGACAGCTATCGAGATAAAATCAAAGTTGTTCTTTCAGGTAATTTAATCACTCAAGGAAGGATTAACTCATGAAGCTTCTAAAACTGATTTTAATT
>JAYEHE010000436.1:0-8068 GCA_034659415.1 Candidatus Zixiibacteriota bacterium
CCCGAATATAAAACTTATCTGTTCCGCTGCTGCTTTGCCTTTTGTAAAAAACAGTATCAATACCGATAATGTCGATCTGACAGGTATCAAAGATAATCATGAACTTGACCTGGGCGGGAAAAAGCTGATTTTTAAACTGACCCCATACATGCACTGGCCCGATACGATGATGGATTACCTCGTGGAAGACAAGATTCTTTTTTCATGCGATGGCTTTGCGGCTCATATCGCTTTTGAATCTTTTTATGCCGATGAATGTCAACAGGATATCAACTATGAACTATTCTATTATTTTGATTCAATCATGCGTCCTTTTTCTATGTTCATTAATAAGAATATGAAAAAATTCGATGATATGGAAATAAACATGATTGCCACCTCCCACGGTCCGGCTTTCAGAGACAACCCCAGACAGATAATTGATAAATATATAGATTGGACCAATGACAAAACTAATCCAAAAGGGATTACTATCTTTTATGCATCTGCTTATGGCAACACTAAAAAAATATCTTATAAAATCAAAGATGAACTCACCCAAAAAGGTTATGATGTTTCTATAATCGATGCCTCCGATGTGGAACGTGATAACGCTCGAAATCATATAGAAAAATCAAAAGTTCTTCTTTTCGGTGCTCCGACTTTTAATGGAGATTGTGTACCTCCCATCTGGAACATCCTCGGTTTAATCAATACCGTCCCCTATATGGGGAAAAAAGCCGCTGTGTTCGGTTCTTATGGATGGGGAGGCGAAGGTATCAAGTTAGTTTCGGACAAACTAAGTGGAATGCGGTTTAAAGTGTTCGAAGAAAACTACAAAGCCCGCTTGGTTCCATCCGATACTGAAATGAATGATATCGTTGACTATTGCAACCGTTTGGATGAATTTATTTCCTGAAAAACTAACTTGATTTTAGAATGTTGACAGTAGATTCTGAAAATCAATGTAAATAAATTTTTATGATCCATCGCTCTTCAGTCACAACTGCAAGCTAGTTTTTCAACAACTCCCCCACTAAAACAGCCCCTCCCGTTTGGCTAAAAAGGCGTACAGCGCTTTGTCAAACAGCATAGAAGTATCTATTGGAAAATAATCAATATTACTCTGGCGACAAACAGTGGCAATTTCTTTGGAAAAAGCCTCGACATGATTTTTATAGTCTTTCTTAATTTGATAAGGTAACGTGGTTATTTCTTCCCCAGTTTCCATATCTTTAAAAATTGCCTCTCTCGGAAATGCAAAATCACGCTCCCGCGGATCCAGTATATGAAAAACAATTACTTCATGACGATTATAACGAAAATGTTTTAACCCTGATAAAATGTTATCCACTTCATCAAACAGGTCAGACATAATAATAATCAACCCGCGCCGTTTGATTCGCTCTGCCATTTCATGTAGCGTATTTGAAATATCTGTTGTTGACGAAGGTTCTTGTTTTGCTATTTCGTTTAACAAAAGATGCAGATGTCCTGATTTTGAACGAGGTGGAATATATCGCCGGATTTTATCATCGAATGTCACCAGCCCGACCGCATCCCGCTGGCGAAGCATCATATATGACAACGCTCCACTAAGCAGACCGGCATAATCAAGTTTGGTTATTCTGTCACCGCTTTGATATGACATTGACCGAGAACAATCCAAAAGCAAATACGCCTTGAGGTTGGTTTCTTCTTCGTATTGTTTAATATAAAACCGATCCGATTTTGCATATACTTTCCAGTCAATATCACGGATATTGTCTCCGGGCATATATTGCCGATGCTCCGCAAATTCAACTGAAAATCCATGGTAGGGTGACTTATGCAGACCGGTGATGAACCCTTCGACTACCATCCGCGCCCGCATCTCCATCCCTTTAAGTTTTGATACAATTTCAGGGTCTAAATATTTTCTATAGTCTTGCATTTATCGTTCTCTTATTAGTCATTGTTCGTCTGCTATAGGCAGACGAAGCAATTTTTCTCCATATGAAATTGTTTCATCTTTTCACTTCTTGCAATAACATAATCGGATTTTTTCAACAAATCGCTTACGGTAGTATTTGATTCGAAAAAAAGACTGGATACCTGCTTTCGCAGGTATGACATTTTCTGTATTATTAATAGTTGTGGTAGCCCACCGCTTGCGGTGGGAGTTAGTAATAATACTAAAAACCTGTGCCATTAATCTTTATAAACTCCTATTTCAAAAGAGCTATCTCCCAATTTATAACCGCGATACATCCCGGACGTGTTAAACGGTAACACCACATTACACTCAGAGTCAATCGCTATCAAACCTCCTGTACCGCCAAGCTCGCCAAGTTTTCTGATAACTTCATCAGATGCATCCTTTAAATTCATATTTTTATATTCCATCAGTGCCGACAAATCATAAGCAGACACACCTCGCATAAAATACTCTCCGTGTCCGGTAGTAGAGACAGCACAGGTTTTATTATTGGCATAATTACCTGCTCCGATAATTGGTGAGTCACCTATCCGATTAAATTTTTTGTTGGTCATGCCACCCGATGATGTTGCCGCCACCAGATTTCCGTCTTTATCAAGTGCCACTGCACCCACTGTGCCATGCTTAGTATCGTCTGAATGATCAAGCTGTGAATAGTCAGAACCGTTTACGGCTTCTTTCTTTTTTGCTTTTTGAAGCTGCTCCCATCTTCGGTCAGTATAAAAATATTCTGCATCAGCAAAATCAACTTTGTGCATTTTCGCAAATCTCTCCGCACCTGTTCCTGATAGGCAGACATGTTCTGATTTTTCCATTACAATAGATACTAATCTGATTGGGTTTTTTATTTTAGTAACACCTGCAACCGCACCACAGTTGAGAGTTTTGCCACACATAATTGAAGCATCCTGTTCGTTGGTTCCTTCGTTGGTGAAGACGGCTCCTTTACCGGCATTAAACAGAGGAGAATCTTCCATAACCACAATCGCCGCCTGTACCGCCTCAAGAGATGCGCCTCCCTTATTGAGAACATCAAATCCGGCTTTCAAAGATTCTTTTAACTTAACCTGATACTCATTCTCCATCTTTTCGGTCAAAAGCATTTTAACAATTGTACCTGCACCACCATGGATAGCTATCCCAAAATTTGATGACATAAATCAATTTCCCTTTGGAAAGCTTGAATCCCCAAATATAATTATATGATTGGTTTTCATTTACTCAGCCTTAACGCTATCCAATAACCGTTTGATAATCTCCACCGTATCAATTCCATCCGCCTCAGCATTAAACGATGTCACAATCCGGTGACGAAGAACCGGATAGGCAGCAAAGCGTACATCTTCCGGACCTGGCGTAGGACGACCATCGAGTATTGCTTTTGTTTTGGCGGCTAAAATAAGATACTGCGATGCTCTCGGACCCGCACCCCAATTAACCCAGTTTCTTATAAAGTCCGGTGCGTTGGTTTCATTTGGTCGGGTAGCACGTACAAGATTAACAGCATATTCAACCAGATGGTCTGACACAGGAACACGACGCACTAAATTTTGAAAAGATATAATCTCAGTTGGATCCCATACTTTTTCAAGTTTGTACTCTTGAATAGTCGTGGTTGATTTAACAATTTCTATTTCTTCTTTATCTGAAGGGTAATCAACAAGTACATTAAACATAAAACGGTCAAGCTGTGCTTCTGGAAGCGGATAAGTACCTTCTTGTTCAATCGGGTTCTGAGTGGCTAAAACAAAAAATGGTTCATCAAGTTCATATGTTTCTCCGGCTGTGGTAACTTCATGCTCCTGCATTGCTTGCAATAGTGCCGCCTGTGTTTTTGGGGGAGTTCGGTTTATTTCATCGGCTAAAATAATATTTGCAAAAACCGGACCTTTTACAAAACGAAATTTACGCTTACTGGTGGCATGGTCTTCTTCTATAATTTCAGTCCCGGTAATATCCGATGGCATCAAATCCGGTGTAAACTGAATGCGATTAAAATTTAAATTCAGCACTTCAGCTAAAGTAGAAATTAACAGAGTCTTAGCCAATCCCGGCACACCAACAAGCAAACAATGACCATTGGCTAACAAAGAGATTAATAGTTGTTCAACTACTTCATCCTGCCCAATTATTATTTTTCCAATTTCCGATTTAATCCTATTGTAAGCTGAATGTAGATTTTCAACTGCCTCAATATCAGTACTGTTTCCCGGAGATGTCATCAAAATCCTCCATTTTTCATATTTATTCCATAAATAAATTATACAAATTTGAACGAAATATATTACAACTTATCTTGTTGAAAATCAACATATTTGCACTTTTTAACAAAGATAAACCCTACTTATGATTTAGAATTAATAATTTCAGATAACAGTATGTTACACAACACATTATAACACATCAAGCTAATATATACTTAAAATTATAAGGGTAAGTCACAAAGAATCAATAAGTTAAAAAATAAGTTTGTAATTCCCAAATTGTGGACAACCGCCATAATCTGTCAGGCTGAATAAATAGTTAAACAATTACATAACAACAGAATATGGCGTTATCCACAAAATCAGACATTTATCCACAGCGCAGATAAAATTAATCGTATTCTTCGTTTTCATCACCTGAAATCACAGCGGCGGCTTCTCGGTCTTCCGGAGTTAAAAAACCAAGATCGGTCTGGGGAGTATCTTTCATGTTGCAAGCCCCACAAAAAATAGCACCCTGTTCAATAACGAGTGATTTTGTTCTAAGATCTCCCTCCATTTCACATTTTGCCTGGAGTTCAATTTTCTCAGTAGCCATAACATTACCAACCATTTTGCCGGCAATTATTGCAGAACCACTCTCAATTTCCGCCTGTACTAATCCCGTGGCACCAATCGTAACACAATCAGTACAAACAACTTTTCCTTTGACCTTACCATCGATACGAAGTGATCCTTCAACATTAAGTTGCCCGTCGATTACAGCATCTTTGCCGATAATAGTGTTCATAAGACCTTCCGAATCATTATAGTTTGAATTTCGTTTCATATTAATTTTCCAACGGATTTATTGGGTTATTATTTATTCTCAATTCATAATGTAAATGGGGTGCCGATGAATTACCAGTATTACCCGATAATGCAATCCTGCTACCTACTAAAACTTTATCTCCAACCTTAACTAACAATTCTCTATTATGACCATAAATTGTTTCAACCGAATCACTATGCTTAATAACAATCATATAACCGTAAATATCATCAAATCCGGCAAAAACTATTTCGCCATTCCCGGTAGCTAACACCGGCGTACCTTCAGCAACCGCAAAATCAACCCCCGGATGATAATGAGAGCTGTCATCAATATTAAAATCCTGACTTATAAATCCCTGCAGGGGTTGCCCTGATGGAAACGATAAATCTTTTACATTTGATCTTGTCAAAATTGCTTTACCTTTTTTATCAAGTTCAGCAAAAATTGCTGAATCACTCGGTAACTCCGGAAATTCATAATCTATACCGGCTAATTTAACTAATCGGCTTACAAGCTCCCGAGCTTGAATTAAATTTTGTTCTAACAGCTTTACTTTATATTGATAGCGTAATAGCTGTTCGTTTTCATTTTTTAATTTATCTGTCAATGTTGCTCGCGAAAGAACCTCTCCATAAAATGAGAAAAACAAAATAATTCCAACCACCAAAAAAATTATAAAACCAATTATAAATTTCAGAAGCCATTGTTTAATTCGAAACTCTTTGCCCGACTCGGTCCCTTCGGGAACTATCATCACTGTTACATTTTTAGAAAACATTCTATCACTACATCATTTTATTAAACAAATCTAAAAGCCGATTTAAATCTTCAACTCCATAATATTCAATTTCAATCTTGCCTCTTTTTAACCCATGATTGATTTTAACCGAAGTACCCATCATTTGTTTTAATTTATTTTCAACATCTAAAATTTCAGGACTAATAACTTTTGGCGTTGATTTACTTTTCTTTTTTGCACCAACTTTTTTCTCAACAACCCTCACTGAAAGGGATTCGGTTACAATCCTGTGAGCTAATTTTAACATTTCTTCTTCGGTATCAATTGCTAAAATAGCTCGTGCATGTCCCTCGGACAAACGACCATCCTGTATCATTGTTTTGATTGATTCAGGAAGAGTCAACAAACGCATAATATTTGTTACCGAAGTTCGAGACTTTCCTATTTTCTCAGACAATTTCTGTTGTGTTAAACTGCATTTTTCAATCAACGCTTTGTAAGCTTCGGCAACTTCCAAAATATTCAAATCTTCCCGCTGAACATTTTCTATCAGAGCTAATTCAAGCATACGATTATCATCGACATCATCCATCAAAACTACCGGCACTTCATTTATACCGGCTAATTTTGATGCTCTAAAACGCCTTTCACCGGCAATAATTATATAACCGGACTGAGTTGCTTTAACAATCAATGGCTGGATAATCCCATTGGCTTTTATTGATTGAGCTAATTCATGCAAAGATGCATCATCAAAATCATGACGCGGTTGATTTGGATTAGGAGCCAGCTCTTCAAGTGGAAGATATTTTAATTTCTGTTGAGCTTCCGTCTTTTTCCCATCGGGACGGATAAGTGCCTCCAGTCCTTTTCCTAATACTACTTTACTCATGAAGCTAACACCTCTCTTGTAAACGCCATATAATTTTCAGCTCCGGTGGAAAGAACATCATAAAGTATGATAGGTTTTCCAAATGACGGCGCTTCCGATAAACGAACATTTCGCGAAATAACTGTATTATAAACTTTTCCTTCAAAATATTTTCTTACTTCATCCGATACTTGCTTTGCCAAATTCAACCGACCATCATACATTGTAAGTACCGCCCCCTCTATTTTAAGATTGGGATTGAGATTATCCTGCACAAGCTTAATTGTATTGACAAGCTGGCTTAATCCCTCCAGAGCATAATACTCACACTGGATAGGTATAATTACCGAGTCCGATGCTGTCAAAGTGTTAATCGTTAAAAGACCCAACGATGGGGGACAGTCAATAACAATATAATCATAGTCATCTTTAATTTCTTGAACTAATCTTTTCAAACAAGTCTCACGTGATATCATATTAACCAACTCTACCTCGGCACCAACTAAAGAAATCGACGATGCAACTAAATTAAGATATTTCAAATCAGTCGGCTTAACTACTTCCTTAAGAGAACATTTACCAATAAGAGAATCATAGACCGACAATTCTATTAAATTTTTATCAAAACCTATCCCGCTGGTAGAATTTGCCTGTGGGTCCATATCTATAAGACAGGTGCGAAATTCTGCAGCCGCTAAACAGGACGATAAATTAACAGCTGTTGTTGTTTTGCCTACACCACCTTTTTGATTGGCGATTGCAATTACTTTTGACAATATAATTCTCCAAATACAAATTTTTGTCTGTTGCTATTGTTTATATTTAACTATTCAGTTAAAAGTAATCAATTAAAATTATGAATAAATTCTAATTATTAAAGATAGTAAAGGATTTTGAGGGATTATCTGTTTGCGTTGAATAACAATAGGTTGCGAGCTTATAATTCAAATTGTTAACATTAAATTCAGGGGTAGAATAATAAATAAAGGTTCCGTTATTATTCAACAAACTCATTATTTGATTCAACATTTTTTTGTCGAGCTTAACTAAACGCATTGTAATTAGATCAAAAGAAACAGGAAATTGTATCTGTTCAAAAGTATCAGCATATATATTTGATTTATAAGACATTTGCAGAAGCATCCGGCGAAGTGCCCCAGCTTTTTTTTGGCGTCTATCAACTATATTAGATTTTTTTACTCTTTCTGTTAATATTATGGGGATAGATGGAAAACCGCCTCCTGAGCCAATATCAAGATAATTTTCAATATTATTATTTTGAATATATTCAAGAGGATAAATTGATTCGGCGGCTAATTCAACCAAACCGGACTCAATTGTTTCACGTGAAACAAGGTTAAGATTTCTGTTTTCTTTTTTTAGTAGCTGAAAATATGTTTCAACTTTATCTGTTAAATTATATTTCGACAATATCTCTTTAGGATTAATAAATAATAATGGCTCACTGCACATCATTTAAAGC
>JAYEHE010000437.1:0-1791 GCA_034659415.1 Candidatus Zixiibacteriota bacterium
TACTATGGAAGTTTTTAAGAAATATGACAATATAAGATTACCGCGTACTTCAAAAGATCAATTCGATTATGGCGCTAAGGTTTCTAAATCATCGTTAAGGTATGGTGACCTTCTGTTTTTTAGAACTGATGGTAATAAAATATCCCATGTAGGAATTTATCTTGAGAAAAGCAAATTTATCCATGTTTCATCTTCTCATGGAGTTATGATTAGCGGTATTAGGGAAAAATACTGGAACCAAAGATATGTCGGTGCACGTCGAATTATAAATTTAAATAATAAATAGGTTTATAAAATGGTCGGTAAGAATTCGGAACTAATACTTAAGTTGAAAAATTTGCCAACTAATGCGGGTGTCTATCTTTTTAAAGACAAACAAAGTAAAATCATCTATATCGGTAAAGCCAAAAACCTTCGTAATCGAGTCCGAACATATTTTCAATCATCTAATCAGCATAGCCCTAAAACAATTAGATTGGTAAATAATATAAATGATTTTGAGCTAATGATTACTGATAGCGAGGTTGAAGCTTTGATTTTAGAAGCAAACCTGATAAAAGAACATAAGCCTCGTTATAATGTTGACCTTAAAGATGGTAAACATTTTCCTTATATAAAAATAACTAATGAACCGTTTCCAAGAGTATTAATTGTTCGCAGGGTAGAAAAAGATAGTGCCAGATATTTTGGACCATATACTTCATCGAAAGGGATGAGAAGGACGGTTCAATTTCTAAGCCGCTTATTTAAAATCAGGACTTGTAACTTAGTTATACCTGCTCCAAAGGGAAAAACACACAAAGTATGTCTTGACTATCATATCAATCGATGCGGTGCTCCTTGTATTGATTTACAAACTCAAGAAGAATATAAAGAACAGGTCAATTCTGTTGTTATGGTTCTGTCCGGAAAATCAAAAAAGTTAATTTCTGTTTTATCCGAGAAGATGAAAACAGCTTCTGAAAATATGAATTATGAAGAGGCAGTTGAAATAAGAGACCAAATAGAAGCTATTGAATCAGTCATGATTAAACAGAAAGTGGACGTTGGGGAAATTGTTGAGCGGGATATTATCTCTATTGCCCGAGAAGCCTCCGATGCTATCGCAGTGGTTATGCAGATTCGCGAGGGGATATTAATCGGACGGCAGGATTTTCAGCTAATTGTTGATAAAGATGATTCGGATGAAGTATTATTGGAATCATTTTTGAAGCAGTATTATAATTATCAGCCTAATCTTCCCAATGAGATATATTTACCGATGGAACTTGAAGACAAAAATCTCTTTGAATTGTGGTTTAGGGAGCTTAAAAAAAACAGAACAACAATATTCACTCCCAAAATTGGGCAGAAATTACGGCTTGTTGATTTAGCGGCGAAAAATGCAAGATTAAAACTTGATGAAATACTTATTCAAAAACAAAAACAGAGTGAACGAACAAGTAAAATGGTTACTGCTTTAAAAGATGATTTGAATCTAAATAAATCACCTCGGACAATAGTATGTTTTGATATTTCCAATACCGGTGAGACCGATGCTGTTGGTTCCTGTGTTTATTTTGAGAATGGCAAACCAAAAAAAAATCAGTACCGTCATTTTAAAATTAAAGGGGTTAAAGGTCAGGATGATTTCAAGATGATGCGTGAAATTGTCGGTCGATATTTTTTTCGAATCAAAGATGAAAAAAAACAACCACCTGATTTGATGGTTGTTGACGGCGGTAAAGGGCAGTTATCATCGACCAAGAAAGAACTGGAATATCTTGGTTTTGATGAGCAGTTGATTATTGG
>JAYEHE010000438.1:0-1789 GCA_034659415.1 Candidatus Zixiibacteriota bacterium
TAATGGCAATAACAAAATCGGCGGGATCGCAGGGATCCCGCCCTACTTATTCTCAATAGAGTAATAATTTTAAGTTGAATTAATCCCATTTTTTTCATAAATAATATCAAATAATTTACTTTTGATAATATATTATGAAACGAAATTCAAAATTTTTAAAAAAAGCTCTCAAAGCACTAAACCTGGATCTCTTTAAATCAGAGAGCAATAATTTACAATTTAATGCTTCAATTTTTCAACCTAAAGAACTTAGTGGAAATCATAAAAAAAAATTAAAACCACTTCCATCAGCTATAAATACTTCTCTCCCAACTATTGAATCCTTATATGAAATGTTTAGCCATTACAACTGGTTGTATTTTGAGAATAAATTGCCACTGGTTGAAATTGAATATTCAAATCGGATGCTTTCCGCCGGCTCATACACGCCAAGTAGAAAATTGATTAAAATAGGCCGCAAATATCACGAGATATTCCCTGATGATATTGCTGATACCTTGAAGCATGAGATGATTCATATCTTACATATAAGGCATGATGCTGCTTTTAAGGCTGTTGCTAAAAGAATTGGAACTACACTAAAAGCGAAGTATCACCCTGAACTTCGTAAGCCGCCAAAATATTTATACGAATGTCCTAATTGTAAAAGCCAATATCCTCGCCAAAAAAGACTCAGAATGGCATCCTGTGGAAAATGTTCAGATGGAAAGTATAACAATCGTTTCAAATTGAAACGAATCAATAATACTAACTGATTAATGAAGAAGTTTCTTCTTCAATCTGATTTTGTTTTAGAAGTTCATCAATCAATGGAGTCAGTGCCATCAGAGCGGTCAGATTACCGCCTTCAGTAAAGAATTTAATCAATTTAATCAATACTAACTGAGGATTACCTGTACAACTTACAATATTACCACTGTCAGAAACGCCTAACCCTGCTTTTTTAGCCTGTTCATAAGCTTTTTCTTTGCCAACAAATTCTATCTGTTTCTGGATGGCTTGTTCAAAAAGTTTTAAATAAATTTCCATTTTTTTTGATTTCCCGTGAACAAATCTTTCTATTTTTAGTTATATCGGTAATAATAATGATTAATAAAGTTATGAATTTCATTATTTTTTAGAAAAAAAGAAAAGAAAGCATAAACTAAACCGAGAAAGGAAGTCCAATATGATAAAAATTGGCGAACAGGCTCCAAGTTTTACTTGTGACGCTTATTACAAAAATGAATTTTCGAAAGTAAGTTTTGACGACTACAAGGGGAAATGGGTAATACTTTTTTTCTACCCTGCTGATTTTACTTTTGTTTGTCCAACAGAATTAGGTGAATTGGCTGATTATTATGATCAATTCCAAAAAGAAGGGGCTGAAATTTTATCAGTTTCAACTGATACTCATTTTACCCATTTAGCATGGCATGATTCATCAGAAACAATCAAAAAAATAAAATTCCCAATGTTGGCTGATCCGACTGGAAATGTCTCTCGTGACTATGGTGTTATGATTGAGGCTGCCGGTTTGGCTCTTAGAGGTACTTTTATAATTGATCCGGATGGCAAGCTGGTATCATGTGAGATAAACGATCCTTCAATCGGTCGTTCATCAGATGAACTACTGAGAAAACTGCAAGCGGCTAAATTTGTTCGTGAGCATGGCGAAGTTTGTCCTGCAAGCTGGAAACCGGGTGAAAAAACCTTAAAACCTGGTCTTGATTTAGTAGGTAAAATTTAAGTTTTTTTATGTTATGTGCGTGGCGTACGTCTTCGTGCGCCACGTGATACAGGGGAAGAC
>JAYEHE010000439.1:0-1782 GCA_034659415.1 Candidatus Zixiibacteriota bacterium
ATTGTTCATGGATAAAAACAACAGATTCTATCTTCGTCCGGAAGGATTAAATGACTTGATTTATAGGCCAAGCGAGGAATCAGACGGTGCTGTGCCTGCATCCGGCTCTTATATGATTAGAAATTTGATTAAAATAAATCGACTGACTGAAAATAAAAATTATTTGTCATTAGCAGAAAGTTGTTTGAAATCATTGTCTGGTTATATTGCCAAATCTCCTAATAGAATGACATCTGCTCTGAAAGCTTTTGATTATTTTATGAATGATAAAATTGAAATTGTAATAGTTGGCGAAGGTCAGCTGAAAACAGATATGCTGAAAATTGTCTATAATAAATACTTGCCTAATTCAATAATTGCTATCTCAACACCCGACGAGAACAATTTGCCATTGTTTGAAGGAAGAGTTGAAAATTTGAATGAAGTCAAAGCATATGTCTGTAAAAATTCGGTCTGTAATTTACCAGCCTTATCTGTTGAACAATTAAAAAATCAACTTGGAAAATTATAGAATAGCACTAACTTGTACTTCTGAATTTAGAATTGTATATTATTATAAAGCTGTGGAGATAAAATGGTTTCAGCTAAAATGAAATGGACTGATGGATTAAAATTTGAAGGTAGCTCTGAATTCGGACATAAAATTGTCACCGATAGCAGTAAACAAACCGGAGGTGAAGAAGCTGGATATACGCCCACAGAATTGCTGTTATATAGTATTGCAGGTTGTACTGGAATCGACGTTGTACGAGTTATGGGAAAAATGAGACAAAATCTAAAATCTCTGGAAATTGAAGTGGTTGCTCATCAAAATAAAGATTATCCTAAACCATTTCATACAATCGAGGTAAAATTTGTTGCATCCGGTGAAAATCTTGATCCTGAAAAACTCAAAAAAGCAATCGAGCTTTCAGAGGATAAGTATTGTGTTGTCAGCCAAACAGTTAAAGAAGTTGGAAAAGTTGTCACCAGTTATGAAATTGTTTGAATCATTTTAGTGTAAAAACAATCATATAAAAAATAGAGATTTTATACTGAGAACTTTTTATAGTTAAATTGATTGTATAGTATATGAGTAAAAAACTTAAAAGAAATTTTTTATTTACCTCAGCCGGTGCTGTTGTTGGTTTTGGTGCCTCATGGTTATATATGAATTTGGGCTCAACCTGACAAATTATGTGCAACCCATATATTGCTACTTCACTGGGTGCTGTTGCCGGTCTGGTAATGTCAAAAACTGATTAAGGAAATAGAGAAAATGCCTTTATTTGAATTTCAATGCAAAGAGTGCGAACATAAATTTGAAGAACTTATTACAAATGATGCCGAATCTGTAAAATGCCCAAAATGCAAAAGCAACAACGTTGCTAAATTGTTGTCAACTTTTTCTGCTTCGGCTTCATCGTCTGGTTCAATATCAAGCGGAACACAGTCTTCATCGCAATGCAGTTCCGGTTTTTCGTGAGCATAGAAAATTTTAGCGGCGTGTCCGCTTTAATAATATAATCATCTTCCCCAATAATTAAGAAAAACTACGTTCAAAATTATCTGCATTAATATGTTAAATTATATAAATTTTATCTCATAATAAAAAAGATTACCTAATCCTGCCTTGATTTTTTATAGTTTTTTTCAGATAATAGATAATAATTATTTTAATAAAGAAAGGGAAAAAAATGACTGCCACAAATACAAAGCAAACAGAAAATCTTACTAGGGATAAAATTGATTCCAAACTAAAATGGAATTTAGGCGATATTTACCAATCTGATAAGGATTGGG
>JAYEHE010000440.1:0-1777 GCA_034659415.1 Candidatus Zixiibacteriota bacterium
GGATCAATCCAACAAAGATTTGACCAAACCTGAAGATCTCTTATCTCCTGAGATGAGAATAACGCCGGTAAAATCTTATTTTTCCCGTTTTTTGATTTTCGATAAATATCTTTATATCTTGGATATGGCTCTATCATTGTAGTTGGATTAGCAGAGAAAAAGGTTTCTAATATGGAAATTTTCTGAGATTCATTGATATTTTCTGGATTTAGGCGAGACAGCTCCAAGTGCGGATCGGTTCCGCCATTTAAATACAAATCCAACTGGTCTAAAAGTGACGGTACAAGATTAAATGTTGTTTTTATCTTCTCATAGCGAGTAGCCAACAGAGGCATATCAAGATAATCTTTAGTGGCATGTAATCTTACCCAAGGCATCACCATTTTATCAGAATTTGGCTCTTGATAATTTGGTTGATGCAGATGCCAGAGCATGGCAAGTTTGATAGGTTTTTTAACAGACAAAAGTTTAGCCCCTACCTCAGGACTTATTTCAATCCTTTTTCTCTATAAGCGATCTGAGCTTTACTCAGAAGATCTGTACCCGGGAATTTATTTTCTATACGACTTAAAATCTCTTTAGCTTTTTCATCGTTTCCAGATTGCATAAAATTCATCAATGCTCGATTTAGATAATCGCCACTTAAAGGACTCTCAGGATATTCATCATAAGCCGCCACAAATTTGTCCGCCGCCTGTTGATTTTGCCCCTGATTTTCTAAAATGGTTCCAAGCCCAGCCAAGGAAGATATTCTGTGAAGTTTGTCCTTTTTAAATTTAGCTAAATAAGATTCAAAATATTTAGTTGCTTCTACATAGTTTTTTGATTCTAAATTTAATTTCCCAAGCATAAAAGTAGCCTTACCTGCAAAATCACTGTTGCCAAAATCATCGAGTATCTGGGAAAAACTCAATTTTGCAACCTGAATATTTCCGCTTCTATATTCTGATGTAGCACGAGCAAATTGTGTTGAAACTTCAAGTGACTGTTTCTGTAATGAATTTGTATAATAAACAATACTGGAAACTATCAAAATAAGAATTGCCAGCCCAATTATAATAAACTGCCAATTATCAGTTGCGTACTGTTTACTGGTCAGCATAAATGTTGCGAATTTATCTTCTTTTATCTGTCGTTTGGATAATTTAACTTTTTTATTCATTTAAAATCCTCTGAAAAATACTCTTTTACTCATTTATATCGGTAAGAAAGCCGGTAAAGTTAATTTATTAACTCTACCGGCTATCTTACATAAAATCACATAATCACCTGTTAAAAATAACCTGTAAACGAAACATTTACCTGATGATTTCTATACCAATAATCACCTGAGATATAATTAATTTCTGGAGCATCTAATGAAAAATCCCTACTGTAGAAAGTATAGGAAACATCAAGGAGAATTTGGCTCCAGTGAATTCCAGTTCCAAGTGAATATTTATACGCTATTGAAGTTTCTGTGTTAGTAAGAGATTCTACCGAAGATCCCGGAACAGGAACATATCCTAAACCTGCACGCAGAGGGACCTTTCCGTATTTGGTGTCAAAGACATATTCACCACCAAGACGCAAAGTTACTATATTGTTCCATTTAAAAGTATAAATTGGAAACTCAGAGCCATCTCTATTTACCATTGTATATAGTCCTGATGGGTCATATTCAGTGAAATATTCTGTATTATCTCCTGAAGGTTCGATTAACAATGAGTCGCGAATTTTTATAGTTGCATTACTATAAGGTCTGTACTCAGCATCAAAGGCAAGTAAGAAATTCTCG
>JAYEHE010000441.1:0-1768 GCA_034659415.1 Candidatus Zixiibacteriota bacterium
CTTCTTTTTCAAGCTGTCTTATTTTTACCGTTGAAAGAACATCAGCCGCCTGCTCCCCACCCATAACACATATCTTTGAATTGGGCCACATCCACATCATCCGCGGAAAATAGCCCCGTCCGCACATCGCATAATTTCCGGCGCCATAAGAACCACCCACAACAACCGTAAATTTAGGAACATCAGCATTAGCTACCGCATGAACCA
Source organism: Candidatus Zixiibacteriota bacterium (assembly GCA_034659415.1). Taxonomy (GTDB): domain Bacteria; phylum Zixibacteria; class MSB-5A5; order GN15; family FEB-12; genus QNAD01. The sequence continues at coordinate 208 of JAYEHE010000441.1, forward strand.
TCTTGGCTCCGTCACGGGCAATTCCTCCCGCTTCGTATTGACGCCCGACAATAAAGCCGGATATGTTCTGCAAAAAGATTAAAGGAATTTTTCTTTCCGTACATAGCTCTATAAAGTGTGCACCCTTGACCGATGACTCCGAAAAGAGAATGCCGTTATTTCCGATTATACCTACCGGATAACCCATAATACGAGCGAACCCTGTCACCAATGTTGTACCGAACAATTCCTTAAATTCATGAAACCTTGAGCCATCGACAATACGGGCAATTACTTCTTTAACATCAAAAGCCTTACGGATATCATTTGAAACCACTCCGTATAACTCTTCAGAAGCATAATAAGGTTCTTCCGGTTCTTTCCAATCCATCTTCGTTTTATTAGTTATGTTTAGATTTTCAACTACATTACGGCAAATCTGAATTGAGTGTTCATCGTTTTGGGCATAATGGTCAGACACACCCGAGGTACGACAATGAACATCGGCACCACCCAATTCTTCCGGAGTAACAATTTCACCAGTTGCGGCTTTTACAAGCGGGGGTCCACCAATAAAAATTGTACCCTGTTTACGAACAATTATAGTTTCATCGGACATCGCCGGCAAATATGCACCACCGGCTGTACAAGACCCCATTACAACAGAAATTTGGGGAATATTCAAAGCTGACATTCGAGCCATATTATAAAATATTCGCCCAAAATGATCTTTATCGGGAAAAGTGCCAGATTGAAGAGGGAGGAAAATCCCGCCAGAATCTACAAGTGAAACACACGGCAAATGATTAGCCTCAGCTATTTCCTGTGCCCTTGCATGTTTAAGAATTGTCATAGGATAATAAGTCCCACCTTTAACAGTGGCATCATTGACAATCACCATCACTTCTTTACCATGCACCCGACCAATTCCTGTAATAAGTCCTGCAGAAGGGGCATCATTATCATACATATCATAGGCGGCAAGCGGACTCAATTCAAGAAATGGAGTATTGCGGTCAAGTAATTTAGCAAGCCTTTCTCTTGGAAGAAGCTTACCTCTGTCGGTATGGCGTTTTCTCGATTTTTCAGGACCTCCCTTTTTTACTTTATCCAATCGCTCTTTGAAATCCAGATGCTGAGCTTTGTTCTTTTCAAAATTTTCCTGATACTGAGTTGACTTTGTGTCAACTTTTGATTCCAGACGAAACATATTTAGTTTTTCCCCTGTATTGATTTAATATATACTTCTATATTCATTTTGAATAGCACCTTAGCAAATATTTCCTTTGCTGACTAACAAAAAGTTTTGTGCTTTTGCTGATGCTAATAATCCAATTCTCTATTTCAAATTGCTTATTCCAGATAAAGCATTGACAATTAAGCACCTATCTGTCTCAATTAAGAATTACAATATATGCTATGAGTTTTCTTTTGTAAAGAATATTGATCATATATAAAAAAAAAGGTGCCTAAAAAGGCACCTTTTGGCTGGTATAAAAAATATTTATAAAATCTTACCCATCGGTAAGTTCAAATTCAACTTTATAAGTCACCCAAACTTTTACCGGACGACCATTTTGAA
>JAYEHE010000442.1:0-1766 GCA_034659415.1 Candidatus Zixiibacteriota bacterium
TTCGGTAACTCTGGTCATTGTACTGCCGCATTCACATTTGAGCTTTACTTCGTCCATCATCGGTTTGTGTAAATCAACTTCTTCGGGAAGATTAGTTGCATGTTTACGCAACTCTTCGATTGAGCCAATTACTTTTTTCTTGTCACAGTTGTCATCATCACAAATCCAGATAGGAAGCGGCGTTCCCCAGAATCTTTCCCGTGAAAGCGACCAATCAACATTGTTTTCCAACCAGTTAAGCATCCGTCCGGAACGAATTTCATCTGGTACCCAGTTGATAGCATTCATATTTTTAATTAACTGTTCTTTAAACTGAGTCGTCCGAATATACCAGGACTGCTGAGCGATATAAATAAGTGGTTTGTCACAACGCCAGCAATGCGGGTAGTTATGTTCATACATCTCTTTTTTAAACAACTGTCCAGAAATTTTTAAATCTTTGATAATTTCTTTGTCAGCATCTTTGATGTACATACCGTTGTACGGTTTGGCAAAATCTTTAAAAATGCCATTGGTGCCTATTGCCTGAAAAACCGGCAGATTATATTTTTTACCAATTTCGTAATCATCGGCACCAAATCCTGGAGCGATATGAACAATTCCGGTACCATCATCCATAGTTACAAAATCAGCATTGATTACAAAGAAGGCATCTTCTTTATGGTCAGAGAATACATCAAAAAGAGGTTCAAATTTTCGTTTTAGGTAATCTGTCCCTTTGGATTTGCTTAATATTTTGTATTCTAAATCTCCAAATACTTTTCCAAGCAGAGCTTCGGCTAAAACCAGTTTTTCTCCTTCATACTCCACCATTACATAATCATCATCGGGAGCCATACACAAAGCGGCGTTTGAAGGAAGAGTCCAGGGGGTAGTAGTCCACACAAGATAAAAGAAATCTTCATCGGCGGCTTTGAATTTTACAAAGACCGATGGATCTTTTGTTATTTCATACCCTTGAGCAACTTCATGACTGGACAAAGCGGTTCCGCATCGGGCACAGTAGGGAGTGGTTTTATATCCTTTATAAAGCAAATCTTTATCGTGGAACTGTTTTAAAATCCACCAGACAGTTTCGATATAATCATTTTTTAGAGTGACATAGGCATCGTCAAGATCAAGCCAATAACCAGTACGTTTGGTGATATTATCCCATTCGCTCAGATATTTAAAAACTGATTTTTTACACTGGGCATTAAATTTATCAACACCATATTCAACAACTTCTGTTTTATTGTTCAGTTTTAATTGTTTTTCCACTTCGATTTCAACTGGAAGACCGTGAGTATCCCATCCAGCTTTTCGGTCAACACGATAACCTTGCATTGTTTTATAACGGCAGATTAAGTCTTTGACAGTACGTGAGATAACATGGTGAATGCCGGGACGGCCATTAGCCGTAGGAGGACCTTCGTAAAATACAAAATGCTCCCTGTTTTCACTCATCTTGTTTACTCCATCAAACACCTTATGGGTGTTCCAGAAGTCGAGAATTTTTTCTTCAGCAACCGGTAGGCTGAAATTTTCTTTTAACGGGTCAAATTTCATAATGTTTCTTTCCTTAATAGCCGAATAAAATATGAAATTTTGTGGATAAAGTAAAGTTTTAAGTGTTGGCATGGCTTTTTTTCTGAAAAGTAGGGGATTTTAATGATTTGCAGGTCAATGTCTTGCACTCATAATTCGCTAATGGTAGAGTTTTGATATTCTTTCTGAAGACGTTGAAGCCACAAGTAAGAGTATGTTAAAACACTCGTGGTTTCAAC
>JAYEHE010000443.1:0-1762 GCA_034659415.1 Candidatus Zixiibacteriota bacterium
AAACCGGCTTAATTGAGCCGGTTTTTTTATTGCCATTTTTTCCATGTCTCAGGCTGATATCCAATTGTAACCTGCTTAGCTGACCTTACAATCGGTGTTTTAAAAAGTAAGGGGTTTTCCAATAATGCATCTTCGATATTAAATTTCATATATTTCAAATTTCTTTTTTCATATTCTTTTCCATTACTATCAATAATATCTTCAATGTCAAAAAAGCGTTTAATACTATTTAATTCTCCTTGACTGATATTTTTTTCTTTCAAATCTATAAATTGAAATTGCCATCGACGCTCTTTGAAAAACCTGATAGCTTTTTGAGTGTCTTTACATTTTTTTGTGCCAAAAATCTGAGTAACCATCATTCTCCCTTGAATAAATTATACACTCCTGAAAAATCTTGATCCTCAATGTTTTTTGAGAATGTCATTGCATAAATATTTTTGACGACAGAACCAATAAATGACGGACAATTTAAATCATTAGTTAATTCTTGCAAATATCTTAAATCCTTATGAATACATTCGCTTGAAAAATGATTGCTAAAATCTTCTTCCAATAATTTTTTCTTCTTTGCGTTTAAAACACCTGAATTACCAGCTCCCACTGAGATAATATCTATGAATTGTTTTTTATCTATCCCTGACTTTTCTGCAATTGAAATGGACTCCGCTAAAGTTGACATAAAAGAACCTAAAATAAGATTGTTGATTATTTTAATTTTAGATGCTTTGCCAATATCACTATAATGAAAAATATTTGATGAATATTTCTCTATAATATACTTCACTTTTTCAAATTCTGATTTCTCACCGCCAATAACCGAAGTCAGCTGACCATTTAAAGCAGGGACAACAGATCCGATAACAGGTGCCTCCAAATATTTATAATTATTCTCTTTAAACATTTCACTGAACGCTAATACAGCATTAAAATTATTAGTCGTTGTATCTATAATAATATTATTTGACCCATCAACAGACAACAGTCCATTTTCGGCAACCATAACATCATGCACGGCATCACTATCAAACAAATTTAGGATTATTACAGAACATTGGTTAACGACTTCCGCGGGAGATACTGCCACCTCAGCCTTGATGTTTTCAATTTTGCTTTTTGTTCTGTTCCATGCTACAATATTTTCACCCTTTTCAATCAATCTTTGTGCAATGGCTGTGCCCAAACTTCCTAATCCTATAAAGCCTAACTTCATATCATTACTCCGTATTTTAGTCCCAATTAATTTATCTACAATACTAATATAATAAATTGCAATAATCATCAAATTTTACAATATTTACATATATACTTAATCGGATATTTACCTTCCTATTGGAAATGCCGATATTAATAAATTAGTAGAATAAAAGGATTTAATTAATGAAATATTTTCTCACTATCATAATATTACTTTTAATTGTTGCGTCTTCTCTTTCAGCAGGGAAGCTACCAATCAGCTATCAGGGAAAATTAACCGACCAATATAATAATCCTGTTCCGGATGGTCTATATACTATAATATTTTCACTTTTTGACGATTCACTTTCTTCTTCTTCAATATGGAGTGAAACTGCCAACGTCAATGTCAAACTTGGATTGTTTAACCATCAGTTGGGTTCTGATAATTCTTTCCCCGATAACTTATTTTCTGAAAATGACAAATTATACCTTGAAGTAAAAATTGAAAATGAGACAATAACTTCAAAGACGTTATTAACCGATGTTCCATTTTCCAAAAATGCTTCCTCAATTACAATGTTTG
>JAYEHE010000444.1:0-1760 GCA_034659415.1 Candidatus Zixiibacteriota bacterium
CGACAGAAAATGCAATTAGTTGCATAAGCGATTAGTAAAGATTGATTAATGTTATTATAGAAAAGAGGATACGTTCGTCAAAATTCTGCAAAAGTTTCTAATAAGAAGCGCAATCTATCGAAAAAAAACGTATAACGTAAGTCATATTCTTCTCATACGAAGAAAAACGAAGGCAGCCGCCCACCCCGAACCTCAAAATAGGGGGTTCTCGTTCAGGCACTAAGTAGGAAGTAATATTGGTTTATAGTTGATATCCAAAAATAATCTTTTCGCAAAACTTGCAATATTTTTAAAACCAAATCCTCGCCGTTTAATTACTTTTATCTTGTTGTTTAAACCTTCGACAGGACCACTTGAAATTCGATTAGTAAAATAGTTTAATATATTTTCTTTAAAATTTATATAGGTTTTGATAAAGGAGGTGAACGGGTTGAATCCTTTTGTTTCGAATAGATTTGCTTTTTTGCACCATTCATCTATTTTCTCTTTTGCCTCTTCTTTAGAAAGTCCCTCTATCTCAAAAATTTCATAAAGTTCTTCCCTTAATTTATAACATTCTTTCAAAGAAGGCGCTAATTCAAACAGCTTTTCAAGTCTGTCATTTTCATCTTCACTTAGATCATGCCTATGATGACGGAAAGGCCACATTGTTCGTTTGATGCTCTCTAGTACAATGTAATAAAGCTTCGCGTTCTGTGTAATATTTGTTATAGTCGTCTTCAATAGACAAGGAGGACGACATGACACCACTATAGAGTGACATTAACAAAAGAAGAGCGAAAAGATTTGGAGGCTATTTCAACTAAGGGAAAAAGGGCAGCCCGTACAGTACTATATGCCCGAGCATTGCTCCTGCTTATTGTTTTAAAAATTATTCCACATTAATTCCGGTAGATCCATTAAAATACGGTAAAACAGGGACATTTCTTCGTACAGTTTCGCATTAAGTCACCTATATTGGATAGCTGCATAGGATTTTTTTCTGGCTTTGCCCTCAACCCTCTGGATTTTTTAAGGCATAAAGAGGACAAAGAATATGTCTTATGGTAAGTAGGTCTAAAATTTTCCTTCCTAAATATTTCATCAAAATAATTATTTCACAGGTGGTATTTTTAGACCAAAACATAGCGGTGATTTTTTAAATAAAGAGACCTACAACAACTTCCATCTCAAGTTATTTGATCTACGCGTCGATAATAAGTGAAGGACGCAAGTCTTCGGTCAGACCTAATCATTGGCTTTGTGCACGGGGCTTCAAATGATCACCAGTGCCCCACTTATTAAGCCCTGTAGCCGACTAGGCATTTCGTCTCAGTAGAGCATTGCAAAAAATAAATTGAAATTCTGGGTACAGATTTGCGGAATGATTGTGTATTTAATTAGGGCAGTTGCTCGTTAAGTAAATTAATTGCATGATTATCTTACTATCCAGCTTTCGAAATACCAGATAATTAATGCGTACTGAGGGACCATTTGAATATCTTATTTGAGAATCTAATCAACATCAATCAAACTGAGGAACTTAACAAAAACTGTGGCTTAAGCGAAATTTCAAGGATTTAATCGTATCTAATTGGAGGTCCAAATGTATAACATTGCTTCCCTGACTGAAATTGAAAAACAGTGTATTTTACCAATACCGTTCGGCATACTTATTGCTGTTGCCGCAACACAATTGTCCTAACGGTTGCCAAATTGAATGGGGTTAGTAGGAGGTTTCTTACCACGGTTAACCAATGAATACCAATTTTCCAGTATTT
>JAYEHE010000445.1:0-1760 GCA_034659415.1 Candidatus Zixiibacteriota bacterium
ATTTTACGTTCAGCTGGTTTATAATAAATTTTATAATGGAATTCATGTTCTTTGTGGCAATTCCAGCTATGGCATTTGGTTTCTTCTATGTAATTCTTCCTCTCGATGCTATCAGAGCCGGAATGGCTGTAGCTTTGACGGCATTAATATTAGGAGCAATACCATTTATGATGGGACTTACAATGCGTATCAAATTCCCCTTACCTTTTATTCTGTTTAATCTTCTAAGTTATTTACTAAAAGCGAGCGGTACGGTTATAATAATTGGTTATTTATATTCTTTATAAGGGGTGTTGAAAAACCGTTCAATTCTTTCGTCTTTGCAAATCCGTAGCAGGTGGACAAAGTAATCTAAATTTTTGAATTTTATGATAATGAGATAACCACGTCGTTTACCTGACCAGTTATTTTTAACTATTATCCACTTAATTTAAAAAAAACCTTTATTAAGCATAATAATTCTTTACTATTCAGTTATGGATTTATCCAAAAGTAAAATATTAATTACTGGTGCCTCGGGACACTTGGGGAAACAACTTGTTTATGATCTTGTAAAATCAGGGATTAAGCCAATTTGCCATGTTCGTGAAACATCGGATACCAGATTGATTGATTCGTTTGATCTTGAAAAAAGAACTGCCGATATTAGAAATCTGAAACAACTTGAAAAATTGGTCGAGGGAATTGATTTTATAATTCACACTGCGGCAATTGTTGATTTTCGTCAAGACCGCCTGACACAGTTTGCAAGTATCAATACGGTCGGAACGGTGGACCTGTTTAAGACTTCATCGCGAGCCGGAGTTAAAAAATTTTTGCATGTCTCAACAGTTGCGGCGATTGGGGCTTTACCTTATAGAAAAAAAGTCAATAACCATCTCGATGAAAACGATTATCCTACCGCAGATGAAAACACAAAATTCAATCTAGAAAATCTTCGTATTCCTTACATTATGTCAAAACATGCCGCTGAAAGAGAACTTCTCTTGGAGGCAGAACATAATCATACCCAGTTGATAATTGTTAATCCTTCAATAATTTTAGCTCCTTCCCGAAGTGGTGATAATAGAGATGCTGCTTTAAGAAGATTTTTCAAAAGTTTTATAATGCCGGATTATGGTAATATTATGAACCTTGTTGACATTCGCGATGTCTCGCAAGGCATTATGCTGGCACTTGAAAAAGGAAAACCGAACGAGAGATATATTCTGGGTGGCGATAATTTAACCGGACGAGATTTGGCTTTGACAGCATCGGCAATTTTGGGCAAAGTCCCGCACTTGATTAAAATGCCAAAAAAGGTATTAAACTTAGTTGCCACATCACCAATTCTGGCTAAAAAATTTAGTGGTATCTCGAAAGTTAAACTCTATCCGGATTTGATTAAATTATTGGATTATGATTGGGTATATTCATCAAATAAAGCCAGGCAGGAATTAGGGTATAATTATAGATCGATTTATGTTTCTCTAAATAACATTCTCAATAACGGCTTCACCGATTATTGGCAAGACTAACCCATATCATGGATTTGACAAGCGAGTCGTGCGGAACAGAATTGAACAGTTTTTCAACAAGCCCTTTGTAGTGGGTGTGTCCGTTGAATCTTCAGATTCAACGGAAAAGGGTGAATCTGAAGATTCACCCATCACAATTTGGATTTACCTGATCAAACGAGCGATGCTCAATCAATTAGGATTCGTTTTTAATAAAGTAACATTGTCACTTTATTAAAAACGAATCCTAATTGATTGAGCATC
>JAYEHE010000446.1:0-7941 GCA_034659415.1 Candidatus Zixiibacteriota bacterium
CAAGCTTACAAGTTCAAACACACAGGCGGTTCTGACATTTACCACCCTGGGGGCATATTCAGAGATAAGTCTCCTCGGGGCAAGTGCCAACGGCGACGGCACATTTTCATTTTCTTTTTTCAATAATTTCAGGCACAAAAAAATGTTTAGGAATTATAAAGAGATTTGTAACAGAATAATTTATAGTATTGTAATTCATTAAAAAAAAATTTGGAGAAATATTTTTCTGTACTTTTTCTATCATCTTATTGAAAGAACCATCAACGATTTTATTACCAAAAGAAATTTTCTTACTTTTAAGTTCATAATCTTCACTGCAAGAAGGACAAAAGAAATCATTTACAGGTCGATTATTTTCATAATTAATTAGATTTTTTCCACAAGCAGGACAGAAAACTTCTCTTTTAACCCAGTCTTCAGAAAGAACCCTAATTTTCTGAGAATTACTTTTGTACTTCTTTGCTAATTTGATATTTAATGATAAATTAATCATATATTTTTTTCTCTTTGGCTTTATATTCAAATAATAGAAAATTCTATTTGAATGTGCAAGAAAGAATTAGAATTGATTCAAATATGTGATGTTACTTATCAATCTTCAATGCCGCTAAAAATGCTTCCTGAGGGATTTCAACCGAACCAAACTGTTTCATCCGCTTTTTACCCTCTTTTTGTTTCTCAAGCAGTTTGCGTTTACGAGTTATATCCCCACCATAACATTTTGCCAATACCTGTTTGCGAAGCGGTCTGACTGTTGCCCGGCTAATAATTTTATTCCCGATAGCCGCCTGAATAATAACCTCGAACATCTGTCTCGGAATCAATGTCCGCAGTTTTTCATTTAACGCTTTCCCCCAGTAATATGCTTTTTCACGATGGATAATAGATGACAAAGCATCGACCTCTTCCTCGTTCACCAAAATATCCAGTTTAACCAGACTTGATTTTTTATAAAATGGAATCCCATAATCAAACGAGGCATAACCGCGGGTGGATGATTTTAGTTTATCATAAAAATCAAAAATTATTTCAGACAACGGAAAAGCATAGCTAAGCGAAGCTCTTGCAGGTGAAAGATAATCAGTGGTTTTATATTCACCTCGTCGCTCGGTTCCAAGTTTCATTATCGTACCGACATATTCCGAAGGCACAATCACCTGAGCATCGACAAAAGGCTCTTCAATACAATCAATTTCCGTAGTAGGCGGCATTTTGGCTGGGTTGGAGATTAATTCCATCGTTCCATCATTTTTAAATACTTTATACTCAACAGTCGGAACAGTATTGATAATAGTTTGGTTATATTCACGATTCAGTCGCTCGGTTATAATTTCCATATGCAACAACCCAAGAAAACCTGCTCTGAATCCAAACCCTAAAGCTGTTGATGTTTCCGGTACAAAAACAAGGGACGAATCATTTAGAGTTAATTTTTCAAGAGCATCACGGAGCTGATTAAAATCTTCGGCAATTGCCGGAAACAGACCGGCGTAAACCATCGGTTTAACATTTACAAACCCACCCAGTGGTTTATCAGTAGGGTTAGCGACCGTAGTTATTGTATCGCCAATTTTAGTATCAGCGACTTCTTTAATAGACGCAAACAAATAACCGACATCCCCGGCAGAAATATCTTTTTGCGGAATAGATTGCAAACGCATATAACCTACTTCGTCAACATCGTAAGATTTACTGGTTGAGAAAAATTTAACTTTCTCTCCTTTTTTCAAAGTTCCATTCACAACTTTAATAAACGGCATTGCTCCCCGATAACTGTCAAAAATAGAATCAAAAACCATCGCCTGCAAAGGAGCATCGGGATCACCTTCAGGAGGCGGGAAAACTTTGACAATTTCCTCAAGGAGTTCTTCAATCCCTATTCCGGCTTTTGCAGAACAATGAATAATCTCTTCCGGTTTACAGCCTAATAAATCAACAAGCTCTTTAGAAACTCTTTCAGGATCGGCGTTGGGCAAATCAATTTTATTTAGAACAGGGAGAATTTCAAGATTGTTTTCCATCGCCAGATACAGATTTGACAAAGTTTGAGCTTCTATCCCCTGCGATGAATCCACCACTAAGATAGCACCTTCGCAAGCAGACAAAGACCGGCTGACTTCATAAGTAAAATCGACATGCCCGGGAGTATCAATCAGATTGTATTTATATATTTTTTTATCTTTTGCTACATAGTTCAGTCGGATAGCATGAGCTTTAATAGTAATTCCTCGCTCTCGCTCTAAATCCATCGAATCCAACACCTGATTTTTCATCTGCCTGTCAGAAATAGTTTGCGTCTTCTGTAACATCCTATCAGCGAGGGTGGATTTACCATGGTCGATATGAGCGATGATAGAGAAATTTCTTATGTTTTCAATCTTAGCCATTTAATGCAACCTGTGCCAGGCAGGTGCCCTCACCTGCCGAAATTAAATAAGTCATAATTGGGGCAGACGAGGGCGTCTGCCGCCCACTTATATTTCTTATGTTTTCAATCTTAGCCATTTTTTATATCAATAATCTTTCAAAAAAAAACCAACAGATTTTTCTGTCGGGATAATATCCTTTAATCTTTAAGGAGAGCTAAGATAGTGTATTTCTAAAAATAGTCAACAAGTATGAATATGAGGGGAAGTCTGTGTCCGGCTCGCCGAGGCGTGCCCTCACCAGCCAAAATTTAATTAGTCAAGATGGGGCAGACGAGGGCGTCTGCCGCCCACTTATAACAAGTATGAATTTCAGAGAATTTACTGCTTTAGGTAATTGGATAATTTTTCTTTGAAATCCTCTTTATTGATATTCTGCTCCAGAAATCCTCTATAAGCAATAGAAACTTGCGAAGTTTCTTCGGAAACCACCACAACTACAGCATCGGAAACCTCCGTAACGCCAATTGCCGCTTTATGGCGCATTCCATATAATTTTGAATATCTGGGATTAGTCGTAAGAGGTAACGAGCATGCTGCTGCTTCAATATGATCGGCACTTACTATCACCGCCCCATCATGGAGAGGAGTATAAGGCGTAAATAAAGTAACCAGCATCTCAAATGATAATTCCGCCTTTATCTCTTTTCCTGTTTCAGCAAAATTACGAAGTCCTGTTTGACGCTCTATTACGATTAAGCCGCCATAACTAAGTTCTGACAATCTTAGCACTGCCCTCGAAACTTCAACAATAGATCGTTTCTGTTCCTCAGTGAAAAACCTTCGGTATAATCTATTCTGACCAAATTGAGCCAGGATTGAACGAAGTTCCGGTTGGAACACAATCACAATCACCAAAAGACCAAATGTAGCAAGATTGGAAAATAGCCAAGTAACACCCTCAAGCCGAAACCAATAAGAGACAAAAACAACAAAAGCCAATGTTATCAACCCAAAAATAATCTGAGCTGAACGAGTACCTTTCATTAGTTTTAATAATTGATATACAATAAAAGAAACTATCAAAATATCGACAATATCTTTTATCCCAAATTGTATAAAATCATATTCAAATAATGTCATCAGTTTCCTCTGATAGCTTCCAGAACTTTCACTGCCTCGACAGTTTCTTTAACGTCATGAACCCGGACAATATTAGCTCCATTTATAATCGAAGCTACTGCCGAAGAAATAGACCCGCCTATTCTATCACTCGCCGGATTATCATTTTTAGTAATCATACCTATAAAAGATTTGCGCGATGTCCCAATCATCACAGGTATATCAAACTTCTTTAAGTTATCAATATTTTTCATAATTACAAGGTTATCAGCTAATCTTTTTCCAAACCCAATCCCGGGATCTATAATAAGTCTGTTTTTGTCAATTCCATTCTGTTTACAATATGCAATCCTCTCATCAAAAAAATCAACAATTTCCTTTATACAATCCTGATAAAACGGGTCTTTTTGCATATCCCTTGGAGTCCCCTTCATATGCATAAGAATTACAGGGACTTTATAATTTATAATGATATTAATCATTTCAGAATCAAATCTAAGAGCTGATATATCATTTATAATATCTGCCCCTAAATCAATTGCTTTTTGGGCAGTCTCTGAATGATAAGTATCTACTGAAATTGGTATTGATAGTTCATGACGAATTTTTTTCAGTACCGGCAAAATTCTCTTCTGTTCTTCCTCAATTGTAATCGGTTCCGCTCCCGGACGGGAAGATTCACCCCCAATATCAATAATATCGGCACCGTCAGATGCCATACGAAAAGCATATTCACATGCTAATTCTGTATCAAGATATTTATTGCCATCGGAAAACGAGTCAGGGGTAATATTTAAAATCCCCATAACCAGAGGTCTGTTTTTTGACATTTCAATAATATTAAAACACATATTTATATAATCGCATTTTGAATCATAATATAGAATACTAATTTTTATGACTTATTGAAATAAAACAATAAAAAAGACCGATAAAAATTTACCGGTCCTTTTATCTATTCTCAAAATAAATTATTTCTCAGGTGAAGGTTCCGGTTGTTTTATTTCTTCCGTATCTCCAGATTCTTTTCCGATTATTTCATCAACCTCACTACTATCAACAGTTTCTTTTTCAAGTAATCTGCTGGATAGTTCATGAAGTTTATCCAAATGTTTTGTCAAAATATCATCAGCTGTTTTTTCAGCCTTTAGAACAAACTCTTTGATTTCAGCATCAATTAAACGAGCAGTATCATCGGAATAGTCCAAACGTTGTTGCATATCTTTTCCAAGAAAAAGATGTTCATCTGATTTGCCAAAAGTAACCGGTCCCAATTTTTCGGACATACCCCAATTGCAAACCATCTTACGGGATAATTTAGTAGCTCGCTCAATATCATTACCGGCTCCGGTATCAAGCTGATTAAAAACAATTAACTCAGCTACCCGACCACCCATCAAAACCGCTAAAGTAGCTTCAAGATATTGTTTTGAGTGAGTATGACGTTCATCAACGGGCAATGATTGGGTAACACCTAAAGCCATACCGCGAGGTACAATGGTAACCTTATGAACTGGATCAGCTTTTGGCAGATACTTAGCCACTAAAGTATGGCCGGCTTCATGATATGCAATAACCTTCTTTTCTTCAGAAGTAATAACCAAAGACCTTCTTGCCGAACCCATGAGCACTTTATCTTTCGCCTCTTCAAAGTCCTCCATCATTACCGAATCACGGTCTCTTCTGGAAGCCAAAAGTGCCGCTTCGTTGACCATATTGGCTAAGTCAGCACCTGTCATACCGGGAGTACCACGTGCTAAAACTTTAAGATCAACATCGTCATTTATTTTTACTTTTCTAATATGGACATTCAAAATACCTTCGCGTCCTTTAACATCAGGAGTAGCAACTACAATCTGGCGGTCAAACCTTCCGGGACGAAGCAGAGCCGGATCAAGTACATCAGGACGATTAGTAGCGGCAATAAGAATTACACCTTCATTGGATTCGAAACCATCCATCTCAACAAGCAGTTGATTTAGAGTTTGCTCTCGTTCGTCATGCCCACCACCGAGACCAGTCCCACGATGGCGACCAACAGCATCGATTTCATCAATAAAAATAATACAAGGAGCATTCTTTTTGCCTTGTTCAAAAAGGTCCCTGACACGACTGGCACCAACGCCAACAAACATTTCCACAAAATCAGAACCGGACATCGAAAAAAACGGAACTTTTGCCTCACCTGCAATGGCACGGGCTAACAAAGTTTTACCAGTACCGGGAGAACCTAAAAGCAAAGCCCCCTTGGGGATTTTACCGCCCAATTTTTGGAATTTCCCCGGCTCTTTAAGAAATTCAATAATCTCCGCCAACTCTTCTTTAGCCTCGACAGCACCGGCAACATCTTTGAAAGTAACTTTTGGACGTTCATCGGTCAGTAGTTTAGCTTTGCTTTTCCCAAATGAGAATAGCCCTTTTGGTCCAGACCCACCCTGCATCTGACGAATAAAAAAGAGCCAAAGCAGAATCAAAAATATCCAAGGTGCAATTGAAATTAAAATTGAGAAAAGGTCAGGACCTTTTATTTTGGCGTTAATTTTTATATTACTTTGTTCTAATCGAGAAACGAGTTCATAGTTGATATCTGGGAAAGGTATTCGAGTTTTGAATTTACTGAATGAATTGCCTGTATTATTCGAGGGGAAAACTTTGGGGTCAGTTAGACGTCCTTCTATATCCTGATCAGTAAATGAGACTTCCAGAACATTGTCTTGTTCTACTTGCTCAAGAAATTCTGTATATGTAATTTCTCCAACATCATTGTTTAATTCTGAGAAATAAGAATAGAAAATGACAATTACCAGAAAAAGTCCCAACCAAAATAGCATTGACTTTCCGGTACCTTTAAAACCTCCCGGTTCTTTCTGTTTTCCGTCTTTACCTTTATCAGATTTCAAATTTCTTTTATTTTTTAAATCAGCCACTAATTCTCCAGTTGTTTGTTACGTTTCTTATTATACAAGTGTTGCAAAAAGTTATTCACTTTTTTATCTTACTTATCTACAACTTTACCAATAAACGGTAAGTTCCTATATTTTTGAGTATTATCAAGCCCATAACCTATTACAAAATTATTACCAATAGTAAAACCTTTGTATTTTATATTCAATTTAGTCCTATGGCTTCCTGGTTTATCAAGCAGAGTAACAATTTCCAAAGAAGCCGGTTTTTGCTTAACAAGTTCTTTCATAAGAGTGCTGATTGTTTTACCGGTATCAACCACCCCTTCGACCAAAAGAACGTGCTTACCTATAATATTTAGTTCCTGAGTACCGTCTGTTTTTACTTTTTCCTGTTGAGTAGCACCTTTTCTATAAGATGAGGCAGAAACAAATTCCAACTCAATGGGTAATTTTATATCCCTAATCAAATCAGCAATAAAAATAATGCACCCTTTTAAAACACCGACAATAACCAATTCCTTCTGGTCATAATCATCAGTAATTCTTTTCCCCAAATCTAAAACTGCCCTTGAAATTTCTTTCCTATCCAAAAGAAGTTCAAACGGCAACGGACTTATATTTTTACCTTCGAGTACATCCAATTTTTAATACCCTCATTGTATTATTATTAACTTTCACCCTATCAGCAATTTCACACCCTACTAACCAGATAATTCCTTCCTGGTCAAAAATCAAAGGTATTTCATCACGATAAACTTTTGGAATTTTTTTATCAATCAAATAATTACTAATTTTTTTCGAACCTTTCATTCCCAAAAAACGACATCTATCTCCCTGATTTATATTTCGAATATAAATTGGAAACTTAATTAAATTATAATCCAAAAAGATTGTAAAGGCATTCCTTTTTACAAGTTTTTTGAATGAATTCAATGAAGTTTTGCAACTATAAAACTTATACTCAGGCAAATTTAAATTTACTGTTTCTCCAACAGGTAATTCAACTTGATAATTATTTTTTAGTTTCTCAAATAAAATTAGCCCACTATTGTCTAATTTTGCCTGAATTTTTCCGGGAAGAGATATTTCCTTTCCATTATTTTCTACCAGACCGACAAGACGTCCGATTATCTCCTTGTCAGGCATGGACTTATCTTTCGACAGCTCAAATAAACAAAATCTCAGCAATCGTCTTTTTAACCATAAATCATAATTATTAAAAAGGTTCAAATCAAGTTGAAATTTTCTTCCTGGAGTCACTCTTACGACTTTTTTAACAGCTTTATTTGTAAGAGAATCTAAAAAATCCTCTTCAAGTGATATCGACTCGGAAAAATTGAGGATTGATTTATCAACCGAAGGGTTAATTTTCTTCTTTATCATAGGAATCAATTCATTCCTAATAAAATTGCGTTGATAATAATTTTCGAAATTAGAAGAATCTTCAATATACTTAATTTTATGCTTTTTAAGATAATTTATAATTTCAGTACGTTTGGTTTCAAGCAATGGTCGAATAATTTTATCTCTTTTAATAGACATCCCCC
>JAYEHE010000447.1:0-1756 GCA_034659415.1 Candidatus Zixiibacteriota bacterium
CTTCAAAACCAATAACAACAGAACAATAGATACCAATATTTAAAATCACAGTTGTTACCGCATCTTCAAAAAAGTAATCGGCAATAAGAAATCTTAAAACACCCGGATATTTTTTTGTTTCCTTTATCCCTTCCCAAACTTCTTTATAAGCACTAATAAATTTAATTTTAGATTTTTTTATATTTTCTTTTTCTTTAACCCAGAAATAAAGAGGAAAGGAAAAAATCAAAAACAGTATTGCGGTAGGAATAAACGAAGCAGTAAAACCGCCACTTTCAAAAAACGGAATAGATATTTTTCCGGTTACAAATGGACGAACTATAATCATGCCTACCACAGAGCCTACATAGCCCAATGCAACCCCAATACCGGAAACAAATCGAGCTTGGTTGCCATCGGAAACTGAATAGAGCAAAGAATTATAAAAAGGCTGTGCCGCTTCGTAACAAAAATTAGCAATAATAAATAATATCAAAATAATAATTAATAATTGCGAAGGTATAAATGCCATCACTCCTACTGAGATACAACAGGTAAGAGTAAATAACATTACAAATATTTTCTTTTTTGCGGAATGGTCAGAAATAGCACCAAGAGCCGGAAGAAGTATTGCCGCAAATATCATTGACAAGGAAAATGGAATATCAAAATAGAGATGGTCTTTGTGCAAATCCTCGACAATATATCTTTTCAGATATAACGAAACAATATTCATTGAATAAATAGTATTAGCAAAGTCATACAATGACCAACCGAGAATTTCTTTTCTGAATATTGATTCAGGCTTGGACATTTATAATCCAAGTTGGTCGGAAATAGTCATCATGCCATCTTTAATAAGGAGTAAGAATTGCTCTAATTCCAATCCTAAATTTGAACAAGCGGCTATATTTTCCCGAGTAGCTCCAGCGGCGAACCTTTTTTCTGCAAAACGCCTTAACATAAACGACCCATCAATAACATCTAATCGTTTCTCCGGATGCATCAAGGCACAGGCGACTATAAATCCTGTAGTAGGATCAATACTATAAAGAGCGTAATCCAATTTTGATTTACAAGGGACATGACCCGGATGAGCATGAATCGCATATAGCATTTCTTCCGGCAAGTTATATTCTTTCAACCAGTCGGCAGTTATATAAGTATGCTTATCTTCGGCATCTTTAGTTTCGTTGTAATCCAAATCATGCAATAGCCCGGTCAAACCGTAAAACTCAACATCTTCATTAAGATATTCAGCCATTTTTCGCATACCAGCTTCAACAGCCAAAATATGTTTTAGAAGATTATTTTCCCCGATTTTCTCAAGAACTAATTGATAGGCATTATCGCGGCTTAATGAAATTTTATCCATATTATAAATAAACCAGATGGCTCAAACGATGTCAAGAATTCAGCTTAATTTATAAAATCCCAATGAATACCGTATGACAAAAAATTATCGGGAATAGTAATATGATCAGTATTATTATAACTGGTTCTGAACATATTTTGAAAAACATAAAAGAATCGGAAAGACTTGAGTTTGAGGGTAAGTTTGGAATTGAAAATTAAATTCTGCCCCATCTCATTTTCTGCCCAACCGTCATACAGACCTGAATAAGTCAAATCAGTATAGACATAAAAATGTATCAATTTTTGCTTCCAATAATAATGCAATTGCCCCGATGCAAAAAGCTGATAATCCGGTTGATAAAGATTTCTATCTATATCCTTATTATTTATAAAATGATAAGCTCCACCTGCAGAAAATTTG
>JAYEHE010000448.1:0-7939 GCA_034659415.1 Candidatus Zixiibacteriota bacterium
CGTACACGTTTCCCCTTGTTATTAACATCTATATACCATGTTTTCTCTCTTTTGTATATTCTTCCCAAAATATCTCCTTGACACAAATATGACACATTCTATCATCACAAAAAGATAGCACTCGCTTAAATAGTTGTCAATAATAAGTTTATGTAATTATGCGATTTATTTATGCCGAAGGGGGGATTCGAACCCCCACGTCCCGAAAGACACTGCGCCCTGAACGCAGCACGTCTACCAGTTTCATCACTTCGGCAATAACCCGAAAATCAAATTTTCAGACGATATCAATATATAACCAATCACAAAAAAAGCAAAAGAAATTTAAATTCAGTGTTTACTTTTAACTGAAATTAAATATCATTAAAAATATGAAACCATTAAAGGTACAATATCTACTTTTACTTCTAATATTTGTGGTAACTTCTTGTGGGAATGACAAACAACTGATTAACCCTGTTCTTAATAACAATTTCACAATTGAAACTGCAAATCAAGATGAGTTTGAATTGATAGTTCATGATTTTGTGTCACTTCCTAATACTTCTTCAAGTGTTGATGAATCAATTCTAGTTATACCTCCCTTTGATGATGATTATATAGAAATGTTTCCATATGGCAGCACCACAACATATCATCCGGTTGGTTTATCTCATCGATGTTTTCTATTTATAGGCACTTATTTCCACACTCAAGACACTATCCATCTTAAAAGAGCAGAGAAATATGCCAGAAAACTTATGGAAGTTTCAAACATGATAGGTGATACTGCTCTTGTGCCATATATGTTTGATTATCGTGTTCATGGTTTAGAAAATGCTAAACTTTTAGCACCCTGGTATTCCGGAATGGCTCAAGGTGAGTTTTTAGAAGTATTAGTTAGATTATATGAATTTACTGAGAATCAAGAATATTTAGAATTTGCCCACAAAATTTTTAATTCTTTTCTTAGATTAGAGAATAATAATAGTGATTGGGTTGTAAGAATTGACAGTCTTGGATATTATTGGATTGAAGAATATCCCCATGATAACCCGGGGCAAACATTAAATGGATTCATAGCTGCTGTAATTGGAATTTATGACTACTATAGAGTTACAGAAGATGAAAAAGCTAAAACTATTTATAACCTTTGCCTGACCACATTAAAACATTATATCCCCCGATTTCGACGGGAAAATTTAGCTAGTTATTATTGTCTTGGGCATAATCATTTAGCTCAAGAATCATATCATAATTTTCATATCAGATTATTTAATAACTTACATCAATTCTCAAATGATGACTTCTTTAAAGAGATGGCAGATCTATATAAAGCTGATGGAGAAGCATTTTTTACAGAATAAAAAAAGCCGTTCAATATAATTGAACGGCTTTAAACAATAGTTTATTTGACTTAATTCAGATAAGCTCGCAATGAGCGACTGCGAGAAGCATGACGCAATCTTCGAATTGCTTTTTCCTTGATCTGACGAACTCGTTCACGAGTCAAAGAAAACCGTGCTCCGATTTCTTCCAGAGTCAGTGCTTTCTCATGGTGTAAGCCAAAATATAAATTTATCACTTCCGCTTCACGAGGAGTCAAGCTATCAAGAGCTTTCTCGATTTCAATCCGAAGCGAATTACTCAGCAGTGATTCATCAGGCGATGGTTGAAATTCATCTTCAAGAACATCAATCAATGAATTATCTTCAGAAACCGAAAACGGCGCATCTAAAGATAAATGAGTATTGGAAATTTTTAATGTGTCGGCAACTTCATTTTCCGTAAGCTCTAATTCCTTGGCTATTTCATCCGGAGATGGCAACCGCCCTAACCCTTGTTCTAACCTACTGGAAGCTTTACCGATTTTGTGCAAAGTGCCTACTCTGTTGAGCGGCAACCTTACAATCCTACTCTGTTCTGCTAAAGCCTGTAAAATAGCTTGTCTGATCCACCAGACAGCATAGCTGATAAATTTGAATCCGCGGGTTTCATCAAATCTTTTAGCCGCCTTTATAAGGCCAATATTACCTTCGTTAATTAAATCGGCAAGTGATAACCCTTGATTCTGATACTGTTTTGCAACTGACACAACAAATCTCAAATTAGCTTTCGTTAATTTCTCCAGGGCGCTTTTGTCGCCCAGTTTGATTTTACGAGCTAAGCGGACTTCTTCTTGTGCATTGATTAAAGGAGTTTCTCCGATTTCTCGAAGATAGAGATCAAGCGACCTGTCTTCGTCGCGATATTTTAATGACTTACTAGCCACTTTGTTAGATCTTCTCCTTCCAACTGTTAAAGTTTAAAAACATATAATCTCTTAATTGAGGTATAATAAAAATTAATTAATTTTTCTTAATAACCTTTCGAGCAATAGTACCATCAGGTTCCTGTACTATCAGAGAAATTCTCCGTTTAGGATTTCTTATTTTCCCAACAATCTTTTCTAAATCTTCCAATTTGCTTACTAGTTCATCATTAATCTGCAAAATAACTGTTCCCCTGACAACCGATGCAATAGAAGCTGGTGAATTTCTATATACTCTTCTTACAAATACACCAGAGACAAACTCACCACCGATAATTTGAGCAATTTCCGGAGTATAGTTCATGATTTCCATTCCCATCCACTCGTATATATTAAAATCTTCAGGCTCGTCAGGTTGGACAGTATTATTAACAATTCTTTCCATAGCTTTCCTGTCTGCTACGGAAGTATTAAAATGTAATCTTTCACCGTCCCTTACAATCTCAACCGGAACATCCGAGCCGGACTCAAGAGTTGCTACTAAAACACGAAGTTCATCGGAGTCTTTGATATCCTGTTCATTAAAATTGAGAATAATATCACCGCTTTTAATACCAGCTAAATCAGCTGGAGAATTCTGAAAAACAGAATCTATTTTCACGCCTCGGACAGCATCCAAACCTTGTCGTTTAGCTTCGTTTTCGGTTACATTATTCAACCACACTCCCAACCAAGCCCGATTGACTTCACCTGATTCAATAAGATCGGGTACAATAGAACGAGCCATATTAATAGGAATTGCAAAACCTATTCCTACTGAAGCACCTGTCGGAGACGAAATAGCGGAATTAACACCAATACATTCCCCCTTTAAATTCAAAAGCGGTCCACCGGAATTTCCTGGATTTATCGAAGCATCAGTCTGAATATAATTCTGGTATAACGGTGTTTCCTGTCCAAAATTAAGATTACTCCGTCCCTTAGCTGAAATAACTCCGACCGTAACAGTTCTATCTAAGCCTTGTTGTGGAAATGGGTTACCAATAGCAATAGCCCAATCTCCTACTTTTATTTCATTTGAATGACCAAAAGAAATAATTGTAACTTCTTCATCCGGATTAACCTTAATAACAGCCAAATCAGTCTGAGGATCTGTTCCTACTAAAGTAGCTTCATATTGGTATCCCGAAGAAGTAGTAACAATTAGGTTATCAGCCCCTTTAATAACATGGTTGTTAGTTAAAATATAACCGTCTTTACGAAAGAAAAAACCTGAACCAGACGAAGTGGAAAAACTTGGACCACGACTACGGTGCAACCAATAAGGTTTGGTAACTTCAGATTGCGCCGATATATTAACTACCGCATCGCTTACTTTTTCAACAGTAGCAACAAAAGGAGATTCATATTCTCCATTACGTTCTACTACTGGATAAGCAGAAAATTGTGAAGAGTTAAGAGCATTTACTTCCGGAGTAAGGTCAAAATTAGACGCAATTAGAATACCAATAACTGTAAAAACAACTGCTACAGAAAAATAACCTTTCCAGTTTTGCCCCCTACTATTCTTTTTTTTATTCGGGGAAGAAAAAACAGATTTCAATTAACTAAAATCCTCCAACATGTTAGCCGAGTATTATAAGCACTATTCCAATTTCTGTCAAGCAGAATATAAATTAACCAATCTAAACCTTATAACGCATAATAAGTTAATTTGATTCAAAATTATTTAAAACGATTCAAAAAAATTATGCTTTTTTATTTAAAATTGCCTTAAAGCCATTATTGACACGAAAAATACTGCCAATCACTAACTTATTGGTATAAACAACTATACACTTTCCTGTAATTGGCTACAAGATTAGTAACCCTGTGGTTGACTTTTTTTAAATTTCACTCTACCTTTTCACGTTATGACTTATTCTGAAAAAGACAGAAAAGCTATTGTAAAAACAGGCGCAAAACTACAAAAAAACCGATTTATAGCCGGTAGCGATGGCAATATCTCTGTAAAACTTAGCAATAATGAAATTCTGATAACCCCATCTGGTTACAGAAAAGGAGAATTAGAACCAAACAATCTTGTGGTAATAGATTTTGAAGGAAATGTTTTAGAAGGGAAAAACAAGCCTTCATCAGAATTTTTAATGCATACATATATTTATCAAAATAGACCGGATATTACTGCCTGCGTTCATTCTCACCCACCATATTCTACTGCTTTGGCAGTTGCCGGAGTAGAATTACCAGATAATATATTACCGGAAATCGTACTATTTGTTGGTCAAATACCATTAACGGATTATGCTCCTCCGGGAACGGATGCAGTTCCAAAGTCATTATCTGGCTTTGTTAACAATTGTGAAGCTTTTCTATTAAGAAACCACGGATTACTTACTATTGGTACTAATCTTGATGTGGCGTATAATCGACATGAAACTGTTGAACATTATGCTAAGATATTGACACTGGCTAAAAATCATGGTAATGTTAACCAAATACCGGAAGATGATTATAAGAGATTAAGCTCGATGAGAATAAAAGATTAATTTTCAATTTGAGAAAAAATAGATGCCAATCAAAAAAATTGTAATAGATAAAGCTCATAGATTATACCAATTGCCACCGGCTATAAATTCATTTTCTCCTAAATCAAAAAAAAGCAACCTGCTCAAGAAAACTAACTTAATTGATCTGGCAACTTTTAATTGGCAAATTGAGATGGAAATGGATAAAGACCTCTCGGAAAAATCATTTCTACCTGCTTCACCTCAGAGAATAGCTCAACTTCAAGAAGAATTAGCTAATTGGTTTCTTACTTTTCACGGAGTAAAATTAAACCCGTATAAAGAAATTTACATAGGTGCAAATATTTCCAGAATGCTTCTGAATTTATCTTTGGCTTATATTGATAAAGGAGATATTACTTTTGTACCTGAACTTGGGATACCTCTCTATAAAACTGCAACTGCTATTTCCGGAGGACAACCAGTTGAATATGAAATTTCAGAAAGAACCAACTGGCAACCCGATTTTGACAAACTTAACAGCCGCCTTGGCTATGTTGCCCGCGTACTATTTTTAAATAATCCTCATAATCCGACCGGAGTTGAATTATCAAGTAAAGATTTTGAAAACTTGATATGGATTGCTTCCAGAGAAAATATACTAATTGTAGTTGATGCCGCCTACCAAGCTTTTTCAGGACGAAAAAACAGTTCTTTACTATCTGTAAAAAACGGTAAAGTTGTCGGGATTGAATTATATTCGTTTGCTTATCAATTCGGTTTGCCTTCGTTACCTTTTGGTTTTGCGGTCGGCAATAAAGAAATAATTAATGGTTTGAACACATTGTCAAAAATAAACAAACCTTTTATTTATGACTTTTGTATCGAAAGAGCATTAAAGGCGGTTCGTTCATTCCCAAATGAAGAAATAAAATCTCTTAAAAATAACTTTTCCAAAAAAAAATCATACCTAACCGAATTACAAGAATTGCTCTCTCTTGAAAATAGCGGTTTTGACACAATCCCTTTTGTTTGGACCAAAATAAAAAAACGAAGTCGGTCGGTGAATGCGGCTAATATTCTCTATCGTCGCAGTAAAATTTTAGTCACACCGGGGAAAGCATTAGGAGATTGCGGCGAAGGATTTCTCAGATTTTCTTTAACCTCACCCGTTGAGTCTTATAAAAGTGCCTGCGATAGAGTACAAAAAAAATTGAAATTCTTAAAACTGGACAAAGAAGAATGAAAGATAAAATCCGACTGGGGGGAATGTCGTTTTACGGTTATCACGGAATAACAGAAGCCGAAAAAGAGACCGGTCGTATGTTTGAGGTTGACTGCGAACTGGAAGTTGATCTTGCCGAAGCCGGCCACACTGACCGCTTAAAAGACACCGTCAATTATGCAGAAGTATATGAAGTTATAAGAAAAACTCTTGAAGATAGAGCTTTTTCACTGCTCGAAGCTATTGCTTGTGAATTAGCTTCAAATATACTTGACAATTTCCCAATCTACGGAGTAACTTTGAAAGTTAGAAAAATGGTTCCTCCGATAGCGGGTAAAATAAATTTCATTGAAGTTGAAGTTACCCGTTTACAAAGTGATACTAACAAGTTATTAGAAAACGGAAACAATAATTAAAGATGACTGATAAAATATATATCCTTCTCGGAAGCAATCTTGGCAACCGCAGACAAAATTTAGAAACCGCCATATTCAAATTACAACAACAGGTTGATATATGCGTAAACAGAGTTTCGTCAGTTTATGAAACGGAACCGATAGATTTACAGGACAACGGAAATTCTTTTTTGAATCAGGTGATAGAGATATCTTTTAAAGGTTTTCCTGAAAATTTATTAACAACATTAGAAATAATTGAATTTGAAATGGGTCGAAAAAATAAAGGAAATTACCAGTCCAGAATAATTGATCTCGACATTTTATTTTTCAACGACAGGATTGTTAATTCTAAAACTCTAAACATACCCCATAAGGAAATATTAAATCGACCGTTTGCAATGATACCGCTTTTAGAATTGGAATCGGATTTAGTGCACCCTGAAGAAAAAATATTGGTATCACATTTTCTTAACAAGAAAAATAAAAACGACGTAAAGTTGTATAATTGATATGAGTCAGGAAAATTACAACTTAAATTATATCGCAATGGAAGGTGTTATCGGAGTCGGTAAAACCACTTTTGCCAAAATGCTGGCAGAACGGCTGGATGCTGAACTTCTAAATGAAGAAGTTTTCGAAAATCCTTTTCTGGTTGATTTTTATAAAAACCGCAAACGTTATGCTTTTTCCTGCCAATTATTCTTTTTGATTTCCCGTTTTCAGCAACAACAACAGCTTATGGTAAGAGACCTGTTTGCTCAACGGATTGTAGCTGATTATTTATTCGCCAAAGATTCAATATTTGCATCGATAAACCTTTCCGAAAGGGAACTAACTCTCTATGAAAAAATTGCTCCAACTCTTTCAAGGGATATTCCAAGACCTGACCTGGTTATTTATCTCCAAGCATCCACCCCGACTCTTCTCAACCGTATTAAAAAAAGAAGCTACAATTTTGAAAAACCAATAGATTATGACTATCTTGAAATGCTCAATAAAGCATATGATTATTATTTTTTTAATTATACTGATTCACCTCTATTAGTTGTTAAAACAGATGAAATAGATTTTGTCAACAATCCTGAACAATTTGATGATTTGATTGAACAGATAAAAAAACCAATTAGCGGAAAAAAATATTATGTGCCCTCAGGGGATTTTGTGAAAAACTGATATGTCAAAAATAAATGAAATAAAGAAAAAAAATATTCAATCCTTTATTAAGAAAAAATCTAAAGGTGAGAAGATAACTGTCTTAACCGCCTATGATTCTTTTATGGCTTCGCTATTAGACCGAAGTGGTATTGATGCAATATTAGTCGGTGATTCGGCAAGTAATGTAATTCATGGTTATAATTCAACTATTCCGATTACGATGGATATTATGATTGCCCATACTCAAGCGGTTTCCCGCGGAACAGAAAAGGCTCTTATAATTGCGGATATGCCTTTCTTATCATTTCAACCTTCTGTTGAAACTGCTATAACAAATGCCGGACGTTTTCTCAAAGAAGGCTTTGCCGAAGCTGTTAAAATTGAAGGTGGCATTGAAATGGTGCCTACTATCAAAAAAGTAATT
>JAYEHE010000449.1:0-1755 GCA_034659415.1 Candidatus Zixiibacteriota bacterium
AAAAAAATTCCGCATTGCAATCATTGACAATAAAACAGGAAACAATACATTTTGAGTCGCTGTATGATAATAATATGATATTTGTCAAATATTTTCTTAAAAATGATAATTCAGAAACTTACCAAGACATTTCATTTGCGTTTATGGCGGACTTTGATTTGCCGGGATTAAATGAATCGGTCAGTTATAGTCAGAATCAAAATTTAATTTATCAACAGAACGGCTCTGGACAACTCGTTGGTTTGGCGGGCATTAAAAATATTGAAAACTTTGTCTCTGTCGTTAATTCTGCAAATTCAGATAGAACTAAAGTGGGATTGACAGATTCTGCTAAAATTAGCATTATAAAGACTCAAGGAATTGAAATAGATAATACTTTATCTGGGGACATGATGTTTACTGCAAATACTACACCGTTTACACTTTTGCCCGGAGATTCAATCGAAATATCATTTGCTTTAGTTGTTGCTGAATCTGAAAGCGAACTGATAAGAAATGCTTCAGCGGCAATTGTAAAATATGGGTTGCTAACTGATGTCCCCGATTATGAAAATGATTTATTGCCAAAAGATTTTATTCTTAATCAGAACTATCCGAACCCGTTCAATCCCAGAACAACAATATCGTTTTCTCTTAATCGGGCTACTGAGGTGAAATTATCTGTTTATAATATGCTGGGACAAAAGGTAACAACTTTGCATTCTGGTTATTTGAATTCGGGTGTTCATTCTTATGAGTGGGATGGGACAAATTCCCATTCGGAAACAGCCGCTTCAGGGATTTATTTTTACCGTTTGGAAACCACAGATTATGCTGTTACTAAAAAAATGTTGTTAATTAAGTAATGGTTCGGAACTGTTTTTAAACCAATCGGTTTAACGAATAGAGGATAGATGATTAACTGGATTAAAATAAATAGATTGATTTCAGCGTTACTTTTTTTAGTAATGCTTCCATTGTGGAATGTTTTGGCTGTTGCCCCTTCGCCTGATGTAACTATTAAATGGAAAGAGCAGGGGATATACAAAAAACAGATGGAAAAATTTATACAGGCTAAATTAAATGGTTTGTGTAGCCCATCGGAACAGACCCCAAAAAACTCAACTCAAAATTTATTAGCAACATCAGAAATCACAGATACAATCAATATATTAGTCTTATGCGTTGATTTCTCCGACCACAAATTCTCCGGTACTACCTATGGTCAATCAGTAATAGGTAAATCAGAACAATTTGATACGCTTCTTTTCTCAGACCGGAGATTTGATTTTCCATACAATGAAACCGGTTCCATGACCGAGTATTATTTAGAAAATTCTTACGGCAAATTTTATATCAAAGGAAAAACTTACGGCTGGTTACAAGCTCCAGAACCATATACTTATTATGTTGGGGATGATAATGGTTTGTCAAATAGTAGAATTTTAGCCCGCCAGGCAGTACAAATTGCCAGCGGCAATCCTTATTGGAATATTGATTTTTCAGATTACGATAATGACGGTGATAATATAATTGACGGTTTGATTATTATTCATGCCGGTCCCGGAAGAGAAACAGTTGCCGATACGACTTTTCCTGCTATCTGGTCACATAAATTTATTTTAGATCAAACTTTAACACTCGACGGTGTTGAAATCAGTGATTATGTAATGGCTCCGGAAGAGATTATCGATGGTAAAGGTGCTCGTCTTTCACCGATTGGTGTTTTTTGCCATGAGTTTGGGCATATTCTTGGTCTGCCCGATCTCTATGATA
>JAYEHE010000450.1:0-1749 GCA_034659415.1 Candidatus Zixiibacteriota bacterium
TAGCAAAATCAGGCAGGCCGGTTTTGGGGCAGATACAGGAAAATTCATTAACCGACATAACAATATCATAGTCGCGGTCAGGATAAATATTAGCAAAAGTCTCTATCTTCGGGGTTTTCCAGTCCCGGATTTTGTCTTGTTTGCCCTCGTAGGCTGATTCTGAATTGCTCATAGTGAGGGGAATATATGTAAAAATATAGAAATTAGCAAACCCGCTTATTATAGACTTATTTTTTTGGCAGTCACTACGAGACTTTCCATATATAGAAACTACAAAAAAAGCAGTTTATTGTACCATTGCATTAATTAGAATAATTTATATATTGTTGGGCTTAAATAAGTAAGGAAAAATGACAAAAAATACGGAAAAAAAGGCTGTAATCCTGTTAAGTGGTGGGATCGACTCATATACCACAGCGGCAATAGCGTTAAAAGATAAATTTCAAATCTATGCCATTAGTTTTGATTACGGTCAAAGACACAAATATGAGCTTAAATCAGCTAAAAAAGTTGCTGGGTCACTTGAAATAAAAAATCATCTGACTATAAAACTTGATCTGAGGCAAGTAGGCGGATCGGCTCTGACTGATAATATCGAAGTCCCTAAAAATCAGCCATTAGAAAATATCGGCAATGAGATTCCGGTAACCTATGTACCGGCTCGGAATACAATTTTTCTATCAATCGCTCTCGGATATGCGGAAACTGTGGGAGCAAACCATATTTTTATTGGTGCTAATGCGGTGGACTATTCTGGATATCCTGATTGTCGTCCGAAATATCTTGAGGCGTTTGAGAAAATGGCTAATCTGGCAACCAAGGCAACGGTGGAAGGTAGTCAAATCAATATTTCTGCTCCATTATTAAATATGAGCAAGTCAGAAATTATCCAAAAAGGACAAAAGCTCGGTTTAGATTATTCTCTAACAATTAGTTGTTACGACCCACCGGAAAACGGTCAAGCATGCGGCAATTGTGAAAGTTGTCTTCTACGCCAAAAAGGTTTTAAAGAAGCTGGTATAGAAGACCCAACTAACTATTTCAATACGCCTGAGAAAAATTAAAATGCAACACAAACCTGATATTGCAGAAATACCTGATATTCCATCTGACAAATTACCAGTTTCTGAAATTTTTTATTCAATTCAAGGCGAAGGCAGACATGTCGGGCATCCATCGGTTTTTATCCGTTTGATGTATTGTAATCTTGGGTGTAGTTGGTGTGATACCCGTTTTAGCTGGGAGATTTCTTCTCTCGACACATATAGCCTGTTTGATAATAGTGAGATTGTTAATAAAGTTAAAGAAATCTTGTCGGATACGGATTCAAATCATAATAATATTAGAGTAATCATCACCGGTGGGGAACCGATGATTCATCGGGAGAAATTACCATCACTAATAGAAGAATTAAATCAAACTGGATTTCTAACAGTTGATATAGAAACAAACGGAATGTTTGAACCATCTGACAGATTATGCGATATGGTTAGTTGGTGGAACTGTTCTCCTAAGCTCTTAAATATTAATGTTGATTCAAAAATTGCAATAGTTCCGAATGCATTAGTAAAGTTATCTAAAACGAACAAAGTAGATTTCAAATTTGTAGTTCAGGAACCTGAAGATATCGAGCAAATCAAACAAAATTTTTTAGATTATATCAAACTGGAACAGATAATGTTGATGCCCGAAGGTTGGACGCAAACTGTGCAACTAAAAGAGATGAAATGGGTGATGGAAGAATGCAAA
>JAYEHE010000451.1:0-7914 GCA_034659415.1 Candidatus Zixiibacteriota bacterium
CTAACTTTTCAATTATTGCCTAATGTAGATAATTTTTATTAGAATTGAAAAGGATTTTTTTCAATCTATGCGTCAAAAATTTGTTGACATGAATATCAATGTTGGTATATTGTAAATGTACTACTAAAATAATACATGGGAGTAAAATGATGTTTAAACGTATTTTAACAATTGTTTTAATTTCTGTAATATTATCATTATCTATCAATGCTCAAGAATTTACACTTGATAATATTACCGGACAGGTGACTCCGGGTCAATTACCAACTGGTACACCGCTCTATTTTAATTTTAGATTTACAAACAACTTAGGGACCGATGTAACGGGATTTACAAATGGGTTCCGGTTTTATTCAAATGACGATGCAACATGGACTAACATATCTGAACCATATGGAACTTATTCTTTTTATACCGGAGCTTTTGGAAGTATGGTTGACGGAGGTATTTTCCCAGATACTTTTAGTTGGGATGGGCAGGAAGCAGATACTTTTTCTATTGGGGGATTCTGTATGTTCGGCTCATGTATTCCTCATGGTTTTGACGAAATTGTCCTAAGTGTGGGTGTTGTTTTTAATTCTTCTGAAAATGGAAAACATTTTGGTCTTGATTCTTGCTTTTACCCACCGGGAGGAGATTGGCTATGGAATACCTCTTCGGGTTCTGTTGCCCCCTATTGGGATGGACCACACAATTATACAATCGAAGAGCTTCCATGTTTGCATCCTGTCTTTTTACATTGTGGTGACATCGGTGATGTAACTAACTGTATGCCTTTATCATCAAATTTTGTTGCATATAATATGTCTGGAAGCAGTGAACCAATTACTTATTCTTTGATTTATGGTCCTGGTCAGGTTGACCCAAATACCGGTCGTTGGACATATGAACCATCGGAGGCTGATGTTGGTCTTTTCGATGTTGTCGTTCAGGCAACAAGTGCTGAAGAAGAATGTATTAGTTTTTGTTGTGCTAAAAAAGGGAATTTCACCAATTTACCTCCTGATTTCCCTGCTGCTTGTGCTAGCTATACGTACATAGTACAGGAATTTACTGCAACCCTATCTTGTGAAGCTGATCCTCAGGATTGTGATGAGTTAACTTACTCTGTTTACGATGTTTCTCCCGTGCCTGATGGAATATATTCGATGGATGCTGTTACCGGATTATTATCTTTCACTCCTGCAGCTACAGATTTAGGGAACTTTCAATTTCAGGTTCAAGTAACAGATGGATATTTTACGTTGGGATGTCCAATAACTTTTAATGTGTTTGAAAATTGTTGTGATATACGAGGAGATGTTGACCATAGCGGAGGACCGACTCCAATAGGTATTTCTGATTTAACTTTCTTAGTTGATTATCTCTTTAATCAGGGAGCAACACCGACATGTATGGACGAGGCTGATATTGATAATAATCAATCTATAACAATTTCTGATTTGACATATCTGGTGGATTATTTATTTATTACCGGAGACCCGGCACCGGTTGCATGTGAATAAAAAATTTAAAAATTATCTATTAAAAAAGCCCGCCAATCGATGGCGGGCTTTTTTGTTTCTATATATGCGTTTCAGTTTTAATTACATGGATCTGGTGTAGCTCCACTATTAAACATATAATCTACAAGGAACGTAATATCTGAGATGCCAATTGTACCATCATTGTTTACATCGCCTTCCTCTAAACATGGCGGTGGCGGACCAGAGTTGAACATGTAATCTACAAGGAACGTAATATCTGAGATGCCAATTGTACCATCATGATTTACATCGCCTCTAATTACACAACAAGTAGTTTCACATGCATCACCTACTCCGTCACCATCAGAATCTGCTTGACTCGGATTTGGAGTGTTAGGACAATTATCGCAAACATCACCTACTCCGTCACTATCAACATCCGATTGGCTCGGATTTGGAGTGTTAGGACAATTATCGCAAACATCACCTACTCCGTCACTATCAACATCCGATTGGCTCGGATTAGGAGTATTCGGACAATTATCGCAAACATCACCTACTCCGTCACTATCAACATCTGATTGGCTCGGATTTGGAGTGTTAGGACAATTATCCACATCATCACATATACCATCACCATCAGCATCAGGACATGGATCTGCTCCGCCTGTAATAACAAACGAAAGATCTAATGAAGTTTGTCCGATACATTCATGGTTTATCCATCCAAGAGGGATTTCAAAATTATATCCACGGACATCGATTGAGACCCATTCAGGATTATAATCCAACCATTCCCATTCAAAAACTTGATGTCCGGGTATAACTTCACCCGAATAAAGAATTTGCCTGCCTATATATAAGGCTTCATCTTCCCCCGGAAGAGGCGGAAAACTATCAAGGGGTGGTTGATCGATTGACCATTGGTCTGTTGACCAATTAACAGCAATTTCAACAAACGAAGGAGACCCTTCTACCATCGGGAAAATATCAAATTCAATTACTGCCTGCTTAAATCTATCAGGATCAAACGGATGGTCATAATACCACATTGTCCACCACTCAGTTTGAGAATAAAAATACCATCCCAGACCGTAGTAATCGGTTCCTCCTCCATGGATAAATGTGCCGCTGGGGTCAATACCGATTATAAAATCATTATGAACAGGACCTAATACATCCGGTTCATACATCTCTTCCCAACTTAAATCACCCCATTCTGCCCAAACGGCGTCATCGTTCCAGTGATCTAAAGTTGACTTCCACCCCCAGGTAGTAGTAGCCGGTGACTCAACAATAGCTGAAATATTCAGCCAGTATATTGTCCCTGAAACCTGAGGAAACCAAATCGCTTCCGGTAAAAAAACATTATATTGAAAATAAGGTTGATGATCTTCGGATATTATTTCTCCAGTACTGGGATCATACCAGCCTTCCATTGTTGGAGGGTCAATCGGAGGTGCAACAATAAAATCAGTAATTTCCACTTCCCAAAGCGTTTCCCCCGGCATACTATATCCGGTCGGACTTTGGTCAGCCGGAATATCAGTATGAAAACTCAAAACAAAAGAGACAACATTCCCTTCTATTCCATTCTTCCAAGCACCCCAAAAATGGACATCTTTTATCCACCCTGTTTCCATGCACATAAAATCATCAGCCAAAATCATTGGCTGAGTAGCATTAACAGCCCATCCGGCTTCATCAGGTAATTGCGGATAATGCATCTTATGACCATCTTCGGGAACCCAATCACCGATTACAGTCATTAGAGGAATAAGCACAATTATCCCCATCAGGATAATCAATTTTTTACTCATAGATAACTCCTCATAAATTGATTTGATTATTTCAGCTTTCTGCTGAAAAGTGTTTTATTAAAATTTCAAAAATGACAAAATATTCATATATGTATCTTCTGTTTTTAGAATACAGTAGTGAGATGTTTTTGTCAATGTTTTTTTGACAAATCATGACATTATTTTACTTGACAAACAATCGCATTGTTTGTATAATATTTTGGATGGGTATTATTATCACTCTGCAAGGTTTTTTTTGTGTTCAATTAAACCTTTCCGAAAACATTTTTGATTAAAAAAATAAGATTAATATATTTATAAAAGGAGTAATTAGATATGCTTGTAAAAAATACCTTAGAACAACTCAACAAAAAAATCGTTACAGCATCATCCAAGATGACTATTGAAGAAGCAATGGATTTGCTTATTACTAACAAAATTGGATGTCTTCCAGTCCTCAACGATGGCAATCAAATTGTGGGCATTTTAAGCGACAAAGATATTTTCCACAAAATCCACGAAACAAAAGGTGATTATAAACATCTTAAAGTCGAAGATATTATGACAACAGAAGTTGTTGTTGGCATACCCGAAGATGAGATCAATACTATTGCAAATATCATGGATAATAATTGGATTCGTCACGTACCGATTGTCAAAGATGATAAGATGGTTGGCTTGTTGTCAATTGGTGATGTAAATCGTGCTCAAATGGAAAGCACGAAAATTGAGAACCGTTATCTGAAACTTTATACGGGTGGCATGGGATCACGCGATAAATCATCCGATTATTAAAAATATACCGGCAGCAAGAAAACTGTCGGTAATAATGTTCTCGTAGGAGAACTTGTATCTATTTTAAATTGAGGCCGACCCTAAAGGTCGGCTTTCACTTATTAATATCTGGGGAAAGCAGGTCGTAATTCCACGCCTACCACAGGCGGAATGAAATACGACCACAAACATCTCATATTAGTGTGCATCCCCTACCTGAGGACATGTTAAAAAAATCTAATAAAATGTTTCTGTGAATCACTATCCGCCTTCGATAAATCAGAACCCAACCAACTATAAATTATTTTATTATTGATTTATAATTATAATTTATTATAATATGTAAGAATTAAATTCAATACAGAGGAAAAAAAATGAAAAGATGGTTATTATTCACACTATTAGTGTTAGTTAGTGCTTCATTTTTAGTTTGTACCGAGACAAAAATAGTTACAAACGACGATAACAATAACTCTCATCCAATTAATCCAGTTTTTGACATTGACTGCATTGGTAATACTAATGCGGCTGTTACCCAAACGATCCAAGCCGATATAGGTGGTTCAATTACTACCACCAGTGCTAACAATGTTAATTTTACGCTTACTATACCAGCTTATTCGCTGGCTAATGACACCGATATTACATTAACACCACTTGATTCTTTTGATTTATCGGGTCCTTTTTCAATTGCTTGTGTTGATACAAGTGGAGGAAGTGATATATGTTTTGAGGGTATAATATGTGAGCCATCTGGTCTAATGTTTGATTCCGGTGCAACATTGACAGTTGAATTTCCAGTGGGACAACCGTTCCCTTTTGATAGCAGTACTACAATCACATTCTTTGATACATCAAATGCTGTATTTTATATTTATCCGACTACAATAGATCCGGTCAATCGTCTCTTGATTTGTACACTTAATCATTTTAGCGGTTATGTTACCAATACTGTTCCTTATATGACAGTTGAAGACTTATGTGCTATTCTTTATTCTTCATTTGATAATCTCAAAATTGCTGCAAATAATAGCATACGAAGTGCTGATTTTGTTAGTTATGTTGTCCAGATAATTGAGTTAAAGGCAAGTAATCATTATACTAACTCCGGTGAACCTAATCCAAATCTTCGTGAAATAGAATGTCCAAATTTCAATGAAATGATTGATGCTCAGATATACACACTAATAACTCATCACTGGTCAGTTTTACATGAAATTTGGACTGAAGGAGGAATTGATTACATTCCTTCCATGATTTCAGATCATCAATCCTTGTATAGAATGACCCCGTATATTACCAATCCGAACGCTCAATACGCATTAGAACAGATATTACGAGAAATGCGTCTGTTTATAAATGAAAGACTAAGAGAATATGCAAATCAAGGCCACACTTTATGCCAAACCAATTATGAACCGGATTGTAATACTGGTAGTGAAATACTTTCAGAAGTACTTGCCTATGGAGGACAGGGTTATGTAGTAACATCTGGTTTGGTAGTTGACGAAGCCTATCTTCAACAAGTAGAAAATTGGTTGGATGATTGCTGTACAGAAGATATTTACGCTAAACTTACTGTTCCGGTAACTACAACTATACATCGTTTAGCTATAAATCCAGATAATGTATATGCCGATCCTTACGCATATGTTTGCAGTCTTAATGTAAAAGTTACCGGAGCAAGAGGTACTCCTTTAGAAAGTGTTCCGGTTCAGCTTTGGAGAGTTGGGCAATCTTACAAAATAGCTGCTAAAAGTACCGATGAGAATGGAAATTCAGGTTTTATTATTGAACCAAGATCTATTAATTTCGCTTGTCAGGAATTTGTAACACAAACATTTTATGCAAAAGCTTACAATGCTAATACCGAGACATGGTCCGAACCTACTGAACAAATACCTGTTATGTTTCTAAATACAATGATAGAAACAACAATTTCTTACCTATGTGATTGGGCAGATGATAGCTTTGGTTCTTCGATGACTGCTACTGTTGAAGGCACTGGTTCAGCACCGATAAGTGATGGTGGTATTTGTTCCAATAGTTGCTCAAGTGAACTTACTCGTACTTATTCTTATAACAGCTGTAATCATGAAGGGAGTTGTTTGAGTGGCACTTCAATAGATGAGAATCCAATCCATGCATGTCGAGCTGTCGGTGATATACGTACATTATTATTGGAAGGTACTGGTAAAAGAGTTGATTTTTTATATGGTGCTAGGGTATCGCTGGGATCTTGGATATTTGTTGGTCTTGTTGTTGTAAATAGCAATGGTTCTATTGATACATTGCATAACGGAGTAGGGGCATCTGTCTGGCCTGAAGAACAGTTCTATTTCCCAGCTCCCGATGAAGGCAATATTGGTATTATTGGTGATACTACCTGGACATGGGATTCTTCTGGTTACCCAAATGCGATAGGAACAAAAACCGTTACTTATCGAGTAAAAGTTAAATTAGTAGAATAATATAAGTTTGTCAGTTAAAATGAGTTCAAGTTTATAAATGGCAGAATCTCAATGATTCTGCCATTTAACTAAACTATCAGCAAAATCAGATCCAAACCTTTAGGCTTATATTACCGTAATTTTGTTGAAAAAATTCAATAGCTCAGATATCTGATCACGCACAATCCACAGAGTGATTATTCATCTTCGACAATAACTGCCGTTCCGTATGATAATAATTCTGCGGAACCTTTCATAATCTCCGATGTAGAAAAGCGAACCATAATAATAGCGTTGGCACCACTTTCTTTTGCTTTAAGAGCGATAGACGCGGATGAAAGCTTCCTGTGAAATATCATGGGCATCATCTCTGTTTCCGACTATACCTAAAGCAACCTGATATGCCATTTTTTTATGTTTTTCTACAAGCATTTTCAGAGCTTTTTTATTGCCGGACTTAATTTCCATAACCAGGTTCTGTTCCATATTTATACCTGAATTGTTATTATTTTTATTTTCTAACATAGATACTGAAAATTTTTAAATTTATTCAAATAATAATATTAATTTTTCATAAATTTATGATTTTCTGCAAGTTAAAAATATACAAAGATTTAGAAATTATTAATCAACCGGTAAAGCAATCATCCTGTCAAGTTCTTTTGATATTTCCGGTTTATTGAGTTTTTTGAGACGAATTATCGCTTTTTTCTTATTGTCAGTTTTTTCCGCTACAAAATGATGATCAGCCATCCGTGCTATCTGATGAAGATGAGTAATTACAATTAGCTGGCAGTTATCAGATAGTTGTTTAAGTTTTTTTCCTACTTCCATAGCTGTTTGCCCTCCGATTCCAGCATCAACTTCATCGAATACAAGCAAAGGTTTTTTCAAGTTACTTTGCTTAGATTCGGCTGATTTAATAGCTAATAAGACGCGTGAAATTTCACCCCCTGAAGCTGTTTTTACCAGTGATTTTAACGGTTCACCCGGGTTTGCAGAGAAAAGTATTTTCCCGTTTTCCAACCCATGCGAAAGAGGTTTCACCGCTCGTTCATTTATAATAACACCTTGAGGGTCATCTTCGTAAATAAATTCAAACTCAAAGCCGCCATTTTCAATAGCAAGATTTTTTAATTCTTTAATAATAAATTTTTGTAAAATCTGCGCATTTTTTCTTCTGAGTTTGGACAGCTTTAATGCTTCTTTAGAATATTCATCAAATCGTAGTTGGCGTTGCTCTGTAAGGTCATCTATCAAGCCTTGAGTTTCAGGGTGGTTAGTTAATTTATCAGAGATTATATCATGTGATTTTAAAATAGCTTCTTCTGAACCGCCATATTTTTTTTTGAGGGAGTATATTTCATCAAGTCTTAGATTTATCTCTTCCATCCTCTCAGGATTGTCCACGATTGATGATCCGTA
>JAYEHE010000452.1:0-1741 GCA_034659415.1 Candidatus Zixiibacteriota bacterium
GCAGGACATGGAGGTGCCTCTGGGAGATATGATTATCTCAAAGAAAAAGCATTTGAGTATGCATTTATATTTGATATTCTGGGAATAGAAAATTAAAAACTAATAAAAACTTATATTAAAAGCCCTCTTGCAAGAGGGCTTTTCTATTGAATCACAACAACTTACAGTTAATTTCAACCTGAGATTCTAAAGTTACTAATATTTCTAAAGAATTATCTTGCCTTTTACGATTATATTTATAAATTGCAATTCTATTTTGAAAGGAGTAGTAGAATAATAATGTCTAAAATATGTGAAATTTGTGGAAAGAAACCACTTTTTGGTAATAATGTCTCACACGCTAAAAATATTACTAAACGACGTTGGAACCCGAATCTTCAGTCAGTTAAAGCTCTTGTTGATGGCAAACAGCAACGTCTCAAAGTCTGTACTTCCTGTCTTAAAGCTGGTAAAGTCGTCAAAAACGTAAAAATCAAAAAAGAAGTAAAATCTTAAATTTTTGATTATTAAATAATTTTCAACCCGCTCATTAGCGGGTTTTTTTTATTAAAAAAACCGCCGGAGAAAATAATTCCGACGGTCAAAAATTATTGCTATCCAATAGCAACAGAGATGGGGTAAAATTATCTTATCTTGTTAGAGATAAAACAGTGTTGGCTTGAATAAAAGAATGTGCCATTAAGGCTGTTGACATTTTTAATTTAATCTGCTGTGACATAAAATTGGAATACTCCTGAACAATATCTGTGTCCCTAATCTGAGATTCTGCGGCTAATAGATTTTGCCTTGTAATCTCCATCGATGCTCTTGCTGATGCCAGTTCATTTTTTTGAGTGCTTCCGATTTCAACCTGAGCGCTGTCAAGTTCACTTATTGCGTTATCAATTATTTCTACTGATGCTTCTGCCGCTTCAGGAGAAGACATATCTATTCCCTCAAGTGCAGAAATATCAGCAAGTGAACCCTCGTCCCCATTTAAGAGTTTATATCCGTTATATTCTACATCTTCAATTTTATCATTATAAGTGCCTACTAAACTTTGGGCGGCACTATCAAATGCCTGCTGGGCACTTTCCGAATTAATCCCTTCATTAGCCGCACCTATAGCCAAAGACCGAAGGTCATTCAAAGAAGAACGCATCTCGCTTACATACGATGATCCAGTATTATATTTTGCAATTTGCATATTTGTGTTTTCAATCTTTTGTGACAAAGAACCAATTTGCGTTCGAAGCTGTTCGGAGATAACTAACTGAGCAGGTCCATCTGATGCATGATTTATTTTGTATCCCGATGATAATTTCTCCATTGAGCTCATCATATTCTGATAGATAAAATTAGTTGCACTTACAATATTTGAGCTGGATTGATTGTAATTAATACTTAGACTCATAAACTCCTCCTTATAAAATAAAGCACCAGCTATGATACTCAAATGTTTTATTAGCATATATTATGCCGTCCACCAATAACACCTAAATCCCGACATATCTATAAGTTACGGCGATACGCCAAATAGCATAGAGAGAAAACTATTGGACTGATCCAATACAATATTGAATTTATTAGAAATAATATAATTGGCGGAATCGAGAAGATCAAACTCCTGAGTTTCGACATTATAGAATTTAAGAAAATCTTGATACCTGCGTTCGGAGTTGAAAAACCTATAAAATGTTGCGGTGGGTCCTGGAAATTTATGTGAATAGATTTTTGTGACCTACCGCTCTTTAATCATATT
>JAYEHE010000453.1:0-1741 GCA_034659415.1 Candidatus Zixiibacteriota bacterium
CTGAAGACTGAGGACTGGTTTCTGGTTTCTGGTTTCTGGATGCTTTATTAAATCTAAAATCATAAATCTAAAATCATAAATTATAAAACGTTTTGAATAAAAAAAAAGGCTCTGGAAACCCAAAGCCTTTTCTATAAAAAGAATGTTTTATTATTCACCAAAAACTTCAAATTTTACTTCAGCATGAATGTCTTTGTAAAGTTTGATTTTTGCAGTGTAGTTACCGAGTTCTTTAATTGAATCACCGTCAACGTCAATCATTTTTCTATTGATTTCGAATTTTTCTTCTTTAAGAGCTTCAGCAATTTGAAGAGCATTTACAGAACCGAAGATTTTTCCAGAAGTACCTGATTTAGCAGGGATTCTTAAACTAACAACTTCGAGAGCTTTCTTTAATTCTTCAGCTTCTTTTACAAGTTTTTCTTCTTTATGAGTTTTTTGCTTAACCTCTTCAGCACGGATTTTCTTGTTTGTTTCAGAAGCAATAATTGCCATGCCTTTTGGAATAAGATAATTTCTGCCGTATCCGCCTTTTACTGTTAACAGGTCGTTTTTGTATCCTAAATTCGGAACATCTTTTTTTAATATAATTTCCATTTTATCTCCTCCTTATTTTAAAAGATCAGCCACATAAGGCATTAGTGCTAAATGACGTGCTCTCTTAACTGCCTGAGCAACTTTTTTCTGATATTTTGTTGAAGTTCCCATAATACGACGAGGTAAAATTTTACCTTGCTCGTTAACGAATTTCAATAAAAAATCGGCGTCTTTATAGTCAATATATTTAATTCCACTTTTTTTGAAGCGGCAATATTTTTTCTTTTTTGTGTCAACCGCAATGGGTGTTAGATATTTTATATCTGAATTGTTTTGTGCCATTTTGTAAATTTTAAAAGTTAAAAAATTTAATTTTCTTCTGTTTTTTGCTCTTTTGCCTCTTTGGCTAATCTGCGTTTCTTTTCATTGTAAGTAACTGCGTGTTTATCGAGCTTGACAGTGAGAAAGCGAAGTAATCTTTCATCTCTTTTAAATTCGGTTTCGAGTTTTGCGATTAATTGTCCTTCTGCTTTAAATTCAATCAGATAATAAAAGCCGGTTGACTTTTTTTGGATTGGATACGCTAATTTGCGGATACCCCAATTTTCTTCATGAACTATCTCGGCATTATTGTCTTTCAGATAATTCTGATACTTTTGCACCGCTTCCTTCATCTGACCTTCAGATAAAACGGGAGTTACAATGAAAACGGTTTCGTACTGATTCATATTTTTAATTGTTTGTTAATTAATTATTTTAATAAAAAATCCGTCTTTTCAAAACGGAGTGCAAAAGTAGAAAAAATATTTGGAAAGAAAAATAATTTATGAAATATTTAATAGTAAGTTTTCTATTTTTCTAATAACCATTGCCAAACCGGTTGTATATATATTTTACAATTTTCAACAACTAAGCTGCTTTCTTCATCCTCGGTTAGGATCAACCCCTCTTTTAATCCAAATTTATTAAGGGCTTCCAGCAGCCCATCCAATTCGCGTTTTTTGGTTTTTTCATCCTGTAGTGTCCTGCTTACTTGCAATGCTTTTGTAATGTTCACGCCTTCCTTAATCAAAAAATCACATTCCTTTTTTCCTTTGTAAAAATATACCTCTTGTCCTCTGCGCATAAGTTCGATAAAAACAAGGTTTTCGAGATAGCGGCCGTAATCTTCAGAAATTCTGAATGAGGTGTTTGAAAGTATGCC
>JAYEHE010000454.1:0-1740 GCA_034659415.1 Candidatus Zixiibacteriota bacterium
GCCACCAATTCCAAAAGTTCTACCGGACAAAAAGATATCAACCTCATTGGCGATATTTATATTTGGAGTCGTAACAAAAAGCTGTAAGCTACTTTGGTCTGTCCAATACCACCGATAGTAATCATATATTTCATTACCGTTGAATTTGCGCAACAAATTGTTCTGCTCAGTATGCAACCGTTTACGAAATGAGCTAATAGTAGTATCAACAGTTCCAGTTAAACTTCCATCAACATCTTCAACTCTTAAAGGTGCACCAAGATTATCAGACACAGTCAACCAATAAATATTAAACTTGGAATAAGCATTATTCACAAAACTATCAGGGCTGAATAACCAACGATTAACAGATTCCCCATAAAACAAAATCTCATCATCAGCATCAATTCGTCCATCACCACCATCATCAACAATTAAAGCTATTTCAGCCATCTCTGGTCTCTCAGTCAAATTGTCAACCGGAAGAGATAATCCTCCACCATTAAAAAGATGAATAGAATTTGAATTTATATCTTGGTCATACCCTGCAGTGATTAAATCCTGTCCGGTAATACGATACAAACCTGTTTGAGAAACATACACCTTAAACCAATCTGTCTCATTGGCGAATGGAGTTGCCATAGCAGACAAAGCATAAGATTTATCAGATTCAATTCTCTTGGGCCATTTTTGAAACTTGTCAAAATTTATGATCGATGATTTCATCATCCGATTAAATAGAGAATCATCCTGAAAAACTAATTCAGATTTATTCAACTGATTTTCAAAAAATAACCGTACTTCTATTTCCTCATAAACAAATCCATTCCTCACGGGACAAATTATAAGATTTACAATTTGTTTGCCGCGATAACTAACTGGGTCAGTAATTTTAACCAATCCTGTTTTATGAATTCGTTTATCAAAAAGATTTGAGACTGATACTTTTTCCATACGGTTTAATCCGGCTGCTGAATTAAGATTTACTTTGCTTCCGGTAGGAATTCCAATAGACAAAGTTTGAAAATAATTTATAGTTAAATCCGGCATCATTTTGGAATTTAATTTTGATAGATTCGTTTTTACTATAAAATGAATCGAAGATTCCGTAGATTCAAGAATCGTTATATTTTCCGAGGATTGTACTGTTCCTGATAATAGAACACAGATTAAAATTGAGATTAATAAATACTTTATATTTTCCATAACACCGGGATTTATTCCCGGCCCTGGAACCGAATAATTTATTACTACGGTTTTCGGGCCTTCTTAAAACTATTTAAATTGTTAATTTCAAAAATCACGTTAACCGAAGTACTATAAATTATCCTCCATATTTAGTATAAACCACTCGCTAATATAAAGTTCCATAAAATTTTGTCAAGCAATCATAATACAGAACGCAAATATATATGCAATTTCTCGGCCGAATCGCAAGTAAACCGTTCACCTTGCCTATATTGTGTTGCCTAACAACAAGATACAATAACATAAATTCAGCTAAATAATTGAGATTTCATCTGAAAATTGCTTAAAAAGGGTAGTTAATTGAAATTCATTTCACAAAAAACCGGAAATTTTATCATTTTTTATCTTCTCTTCACTGAATCCGTCATCTCACAGAAAATAAACGAATAATTAATCCTGTTTGTTTAACTGGCTTTTATATTTTCAGCAAACAGACAGTCTCTTGAAGGTCAAAAGCCCTGTGCTCACAGTCCGCACGCCTATGGCGCATTTTTAACCAATGGCGAGGTTTTG
>JAYEHE010000455.1:0-7881 GCA_034659415.1 Candidatus Zixiibacteriota bacterium
ATATAAGTCTGGAATCTAATGAGTGATAAATTTAAAAATGTTCTTAGCATAGATACTTCTTCTAAAATACTAAGGTTGGGATTGCAGTTTGGAAGCGATCGATATCTTAAGCTCAATGAACCGGTTGAAAAATCCCATGGACAGATATTTATTCGTAAGATTCAGGATATTTTAGATTCAGCAGGAATGAAAATTGAACAACTTGATGCAATTATTGTTTGTACCGGACCGGGTTCATTTACTGGATTGAGAATTGCTCTTTCTGCGGCTAAAGGAATTGCGGTTGCTTTAAATATCCCAATTGTTGGAATATCTCTTTTAGATATTGTAAATTTCAAATTAAAAGATGACGATTCTGATTATAAACTAATTATGCCATATATTCGAGACGAGTATTTTATTGTCAAACGTGAAAACAGAATTTTCAATCCGGATATTACAAGCACTGTTAAAATTAATGAACTATTAAATGTTATAAAATCTTCTCCTGCTGTAGCTATTGGATTAAATTTGGAGAATAAGCAGATACCTGAAATATCTAAAAAATTTAGAATAATCGAGTATGACTCATCAGATATTCTATATCTCGGATTTGAAAAATTGTCATCAGGTTATAATGAAGATATCGAATTATTGGAACCTTTGTATTTAAAAAAATCACAAGCTGAAATTAATTTTGATAAACGAAACAAATAATTCATTAAACTTTTCAATAAGACCTATGACTCAAGATGATTTGGATAGAGTCATAGAATTAGAAATAAATATCTTCCCTGATCCCTGGTCTCGGTCAGTGTTTGAAGAACAATTTAGTGATGATAGCTGGGGAAGTGTTGTTGCGTTAAGTGATGGTTTGATAATAGGATACGCCTGTTATCTGACGGTCGGCGTTGAGTCTCATTTGACTAATATTGCGGTTGATCCTGATTATCGAAGAAAATTGGTTGCTTATCACCTTTTGGCTACTATTTTAGAGGCTGTAAAAAAAGAGGATTGTGAATATATTTTGTTGGAGGTAAGACCAAGTAATAAATCGGCTATCTCTTTTTACAATGAAAACAATTTTAGTGTTTTGTGCCGTTATCCGGGTTATTATCGAAACCCAACTGAAGATGCGTATGTTATGGTTCATTATTTTAATGATGAAGGTAAGTAATTTTTAATGGAATGGTTTAGAAAATCAAAATCGGACATTGAACCCCGAGAGAAAAAAAATATCCCTGAAGGGCTATGGACAAAATGTAAATCCTGTGGTGAAATTGTATATAGCAAAAAAATGGAAGAGCTTCTTTGGGTCTGCCCAAATTGCAACTACCATTTTAGAATATCCAGTTGGAAATATATTAGTCTGTTGCTCGATGACGGGAAGCTGGAAATATTTGACAAAGATCTTACATCAAAAGATCCCCTGAAATTCAAAGATTCAAAAAAATACCCAGACCGTATAAAAGCCGCCCAGAAAAAAACCGGTGAAAAAGAAGGGGTTATTTCCGGATTAGGTAAGGTTGATGGGATTGATGTATCTTTTGCTATTATGAATTTTGATTATATTGGCGGTTCAATGGGTTCTGTGGTGGGGGAGAAAATTGCTCGTGCTATTGATAGGGCTATTGAAAAAGAAATTCCTCTTATTATCGTTTCCTGTTCAGGTGGAGCAAGAATGCAGGAAGGTATTTTATCTTTGATGCAAATGGCAAAAACATCTGCATTGCTTGCAGTTCTTGGAGAGAAAAAAATCCCATATATTTCTATATTGACCAATCCAACTACAGCCGGAGTGATGGCATCATACGCCTCACTGGGAGATGTTATTATTGCTGAGCCAAAAGCACTTTTGGGTTTTGCTGGACCAAGGGTTATTCAACAGACTATCGGGCAGGATTTACCCGAAGGTTTTCAATCTACAGAATTTTTCCTTGAGAAAGGTTT
This sequence comes from Candidatus Zixiibacteriota bacterium, assembly GCA_034659415.1. Taxonomy (GTDB): domain Bacteria; phylum Zixibacteria; class MSB-5A5; order GN15; family FEB-12; genus QNAD01. Next base: position 1,930 of record JAYEHE010000455.1, read on the forward strand.
TGTTGACCGGATAGTTAACCGTAATGAATTAAAATCAATAGTTGCAAGCCTGATAAAGTTTATGTGGAGAAAATAATGCGGAAACATTCATATGTTTCTGCTGAAAAATTTATCCTTTCCCGAGAATTTTTTGGGATGAAACTCGGATTGGAAAATATTACTGAATTTCTTTCTGATATTGATAATCCGCAAAATAAATATCCTACAATTCATATTTCAGGAACTAACGGAAAAGGTTCAACAGCTTCAATTCTGGCGGCAATATTTCAGAAAAACGGATACAAAACCGGATTGTTTACATCGCCCCATTTGGTCTCTCTCCGTGAAAGAATTAGAGTTAATGGGAATTTAATCAGGAAAAATTCCGTTACCGGATTTATTAACAGGAACAGATCGGAACTCTCGCGAAGAAAATTATCTTTCTTTGAACTGATTTCTGCTATGGCTTTTGATTATTTTAGCAGACAAAAAGTTGATGTGGCAATTATTGAAACAGGCCTTGGAGGAAGATTGGATGCTACCAATGTCCTGTCTCCTATATTGACCATCACAACCGGTATAAGTAAAGATCATAGTGAGATTTTAGGCAAAAGTCTTCCGATAATAGCCAAAGAAAAAGCAGGAATTATCAAGCCGACTGTTCCGCATTTGGTTGGTTTGATACCGGAAAATACACTTAAAGTTTTTAAGGAAAAATGCAAAAAAGAAAAATCAAAACTCTATAAATTGAATCAAAACCATTTCAAAATAAATCCATCAAAAATGACACTTGATTACAATGATAATGATATCAAATTGAATAATGTCTCAACTTCCCTTAATGGAATTTTTCAGTTACATAATACTGCTCTTTCTATTAAAGCTGTGAAAATTCTAAAGCAATCAGGGCTAAAACTATCATGGAATAAAGCACGAAAAGCACTTAATGAAGTTTTCTGGCAGGGGCGTTTCCAGATTATTGAAAATAAATCAAAACCGAAAATTATTCTTGATGTAAGTCATAATGTAGAAGGAATTGATGCTTTTGTTAAATCTTATCAGATGATTTTCGGTGAACAAAAAGCTGAAATTATTACTGGTTTTGTTAAAAGAAAAGAACATCAGAAAATGTTTGATAAACTTGGTGAAATTGCAAAAAAAATCAATATAGTTCCTCTATCTACCCGTCGTTCTGTCGATTTGGATGAAATGGTTGAAAATATTCATTGGCGAAAGAGTAAAATCAAAAAATATGCCACTCTTAAAACTGCCTATAAAAATTGTTTGAAAAATAGCTTTTCTGACGATATAATAATAATAATAGGTTCACATTATCTGGTAGGTGAATTTTTCGAAAAGTATAAAAATTATGGCTTCTAATACTGGGAAAAAGAAAAAAACAGTCAATCGTAAACAGACTGGCAATACAGTATCTAAAAAAACAGCAGAAGAAACACCAGAGATTGATGCTTTATTAGAGTTGAAAGAGAAAGTTTCTGGTCTCACAGAAACAAACAGACAGTTAAAAAGAAAAATATTTGATCTTTATACAATTGTAGAGATAAGTAGAAATTTTAATGCTGTCTTGGATTACGAAGCTCTTCTTGAAACATTTATTCTTACTTCAATTGCCCAGGTTGGTGCAACAAGAGCGGTGCTCTTTCTTAAAGATGATACTGAAAGCAAGTATTTTAAATTGGCTATCAGTAAAGGATTTATTGAAGGTCAACTTGATGAAATGTATTTTCGCGAAAATACTAAGCTCATGAAACAAGTAACAAAATTGAATCGACCAGAATCGGTAAGTGAACTAATATTGAATATGGCAACTTCTCATGAGAAGAAATTTTTGAAATTTTTCGAGCCAGGACTTTTTGTCCCATTGATTTACCAAAGCAGGTTAAGCGGTGTTTTTATTATTGCTGATAAAATTTCAAGTCATGATTTCCAATTAGATGATATTGAGTTTCTCTCAATTTTAGGGAGTCAGATTTCTGTTGCAATCGAAAATGCCAGATTATATAAAGCTGAAAAAATGGCAACAAATCAACTTATGGAAACTCAGGAAAAACTTATTAATTCTGAGAGATTAGCCGCTTTGGGCGAAATGTCTGCTAAAATTGCTCATGAAATTAACAACCCATTAGGTATTATTAAGAATTACATCCTTCTTTTAAAACGTTCCCTTGAAAATAAAATTGATGCGGATAAATATGCTACAATCGTTGGTCAGGAAATAGATCGTATCGCTCAGATTGTTAGAGAGTTACTTGATTTTAATCGTCCTATTGGTATTGATTTTAGAATTATTGATGTTGTGGATGTTTTCGACGATGTCCTTCAGTTTATGAATAGGCAATTAGACAAACAGAAGATTAAGATTTACAAGAATTATCCAGAAACAACTTTCCCAATCTATGGATCCCCTGAAGGCTTGAAGCAAGTTTTTATGAATTTAATTTTTAATGCTATTGACGCAATGCCTGACGGGGGGCAATTAAAGATAGAAATCTCTAAAATAGACGACAAAGTCAAAATTGATTGTTGTGATTCTGGTCCTGGCATTCCCGATGAAATCGTTCAGCGTATTTTTGAACCGTTTTTTACAACAAAAGATCCGGGCAAAGGCACCGGATTAGGGCTTTCTGTATGCTATGGTATTATTAAAAGGCACAAAGGGTCGATAAGGTATAATAATAGTGAGGACGAAGGCGGTTGTTTTGAAATTATGTTGCCGATTGAAAATGAGAAAAAATGACAGAATTTGCTAAAGAGAAAATTATAATTATCGACGATGAAAAGAGAATGTGTGATTCTCTGGCGACGTTATTGATTAATGATGGATACCAAGTAGATACATATCAGAGCTCTCATGAGGCTGCTAATGCTATAAACAAAAGCCGTGTAGATTTAGTAATTACTGATATTAAAATGCCGGAATTGGACGGACTTCAAATTTTAGAAGTTGTAAAAAAAGTTGATGATGGTATTCCTGTTGTACTTATGACAGGATATGGTTCAATGGAATCGGCAGTTGATGCCATCTCTCTTGGTGCTTATGATTATTTATTAAAACCGGTTGAATTTGCTCATTTTGAATTGGTTGTAAAAAGAGCTTTGGAAAAAAGGCGCTCGGAACTTTCTCGTTTAGAACTTCTTGAAGAACTCAAAATTTCAAATATGATTTTGAATCGGCGTATCAACGAATTGAACGCATTGTACGAAGCGGGAAAATCTATTGGTTCTGCGGCTAACCTAAAAGAATTATTGAAACAGATTGTTGTTTTGGCTTCGAATGTTACCGAAGCACAAGTTGGGTCGATTATGCTTTTGGATAATAGTCAGAAATATATGACGATTGAAGCCGCTATCGGTCTTTCTCAGGAAGTAATTGATAAGACAAAATTGCCTATTGGTGAATCAATTGCTGGATTTGTTGCTAAAACTGGTGAACCGTTGATTGTTGATGATATTGAACAGCATAAACATTTCAAGCGTAATAATCAGGAACGCTATGGTGCGGCATCCTTGCTTTGTACCCCTCTTAAAATTAAAAATAAAGTAATTGGCGTAATTAATATGGCAAACAAACAAGATAATGCTAATTTTTCAAAAAATGATTTACGTTTGCTTTCCACTTTTGCAGTTCAAGCGGCTATTGCTGTTGATGATGCTAATCAGTTTGAAAAAAATCGTAGGATGATGGAGGAATATAAAATCCTTCATGAAATCAATGCAGAACTTTATAATATCATTTCCATAAATGATTTCAGAATAATTCTGGTTGATAAACTAAAAAGGATATTCCCGATAGATTATTCAATCTTGTTTCGTTGGGATGCTGATAATAATATCCTTATTCCTCAATTTACAACTGGTGAAATTAAATTGCCAATGACAGCAAGTGGTAAAATAAATCTCAATGTAGCCAATAAAAATGATTTAATTCTTGAGGATTATAATTTAAAAAAGATTGATTTAAGTGATATTATATCTCTTTCTGAAAAAATTGGCAAAAGCATAAAAGAAAAAAAATCTTATCCGCAGAGTAGCAATGCTTTAATGGCAATCCCAATTAAAAAAAGAGGAGAACCGGAATTTGTTTTCTGTTTGGGTGCTATGTCGGATAAACCTTATTCAAATGAAGATATTTCTTTGGCAAGGTTGGTTGTTTCCCAGGGAGCCTTTCTTTTTGAAAAAGAACAATCGCTATTAAATGCTACCCGATTACTTACGATGGGGAACATGATTTCTGAGATTTCTCATGATTTGAGAAAACCACTTACTTCAATTAAAGGTGGACTGCAAGTTATTAGGCTGAAATTACCAAAAGATTTACAAGATTCTGATTTGTTCAAAATCACTGAAGAAGAAGTCCATCGGCTTAATGAACTGGTAAAAGAATTGGTTGATTTTTCTAACCCAAATAAATATCAAACTGAAAAAGTTGATTTAAGGTCTGTTATTGCAAGAGCTTTAGAGTTGGTTGGTCCGGATATAAGAAAGAAAAAAATTGAATCTTCAATAGAATTTGAAGACCTAAACTGGGATATCATTGTCAATAAAAATCAGATTTTAGAGACTCTGTTAAATCTGTTTATAAATGCAATAGATGCCATGCCTGATGGAGGTGAATTAAAAGTTAAAGGATTTTTAGAGCGACCATCTCACAGAAAAGTAGATTTTTTGGCTGTGAAAATTTCTGATAATGGATGTGGCATTTCCAAGAAAAATATTTCAAAAGTATTCGATAGATATTTTACGACCAAACAAATCGGGACCGGTCTTGGATTAGCTGTTGTTGAACGAATTATGTCGGCTCATAACGGAACTATTGCATTAGAGTCAACCGAAGGTAAAGGGACAATATTTACGCTCTATTTCCCTTATGATATATAGGCTTCCTGCATATTTTTGCTGAAATTAAGCAAAACTTTATAAAAATCACTTGATTTGTTCTCGAATTTGCCGATATGTTTATAAAATAGGTTTAATTATGGTAAATGAAAAAGTGAAAATATTAGTTATTGATGACGATCCTAAGGTCTCATGGATTTTATCCGAAGGGCTTTCGGATAAATATGAATTTGTTTCTGCACGTGATGGGCTTGAAGGATTGCAAATGGTTACTACTGAAAAACCTGATATGATTCTTCTGGATATTAAAATGCCGGGTATGAGTGGTCTTGAAGTATTAGAAAAACTTAATAAAATTGATGAACGACCGGAAGTTATAATGATATCCGGACATGGTGAAACAAACTATGTTGTTGATTCAATAAGGTTGGGTGCGGCAGAATTTATCAATAAACCGTTCGATGTTCAGGAAGTTGAAATTCATATCAAAGGCGTCTTAGAAAAGAAACAACTGAAACAGGAAGTAAATTCACTTAAGGATGAAATTAAAAGCAAAGCTGCTTATGCTGGATTTATTGGTGATTCGGATGCGATGCACAAAGTTAAAGAAATCATTGAGCAGGTTGCAGATTCTGATCTTACTGTTTTAATTCGTGGTGAATCTGGAACAGGTAAAGAAATTGTTGCTCGTTCTCTTCATGAATTGTCAGAGAGAAAAGGCAAACCATTTGTTAAAGTAAATTGTGCCGCTATTCCAAAAGATTTATTGGAAGCTGAATTGTTTGGGCATGAAAAAGGTTCTTTTACCGGAGCACATAAATCAAAGCAAGGTCGTTTCGAAATTGCCAATAAGGGGACTATATTCTTAGATGAAATTGGCGATATGCCTATGGAATTACAATCAAAACTATTACAAGTTCTGGAACAACAAGAGTTTGTGAGAGTTGGTGGAATTCATAATATTCATGTAGATGTAAGGATAATTTGTGCGACTAATATAAATCTTGAACATGCTATCGCTGAAAAATATTTTCGTGATGATCTTTTCTATAGGTTAAATGAAATAACTTTATTCCTTCCATCTTTAAGAGAGCGAAAAGAAGATATTCCACTATT
>JAYEHE010000456.1:0-1734 GCA_034659415.1 Candidatus Zixiibacteriota bacterium
TACTTTTGCAAATTGATTTGGAGAGGACGGGGCCAAACCCATACGCGTCAACTTAAGACTAGCATTCTTATGATTACAGTTTGATTTCGATTGTAATTCTAACACTTTGTTCTTGAAGAAGTACTTTTTTTACATCGTTTTAAGACAAAGGTGTCTCTGTCATCAATTAACCATTCCATCTCTTCCCCCTTTTTTATTCCAGCACTTTCTGCTACAGCTGCAGGAAGGTTCACATAAAATGACTTCGTATTCCCACGCTCAACTCTTTGAATTTTTACTCTGTACCCCATTGAAAATCTCCTTTATGTGTTAATAGTATATATACTATTATACGTTAATCGAAAAATAAAAGGATTACTTATGAAAAAAGGCATAATTTCAACAGCGGTAAAATCTCTTTCCTCCACGATGATAGAGGAACTGGCAGTCAAAAGCGGTTTCAAAAAAAGGGAAGCAAAAAAAATAACTCCTGAAGCGTTGCTTGATGTATACTGCAGGGAATCCATCGGCAGCAGTTTAAGTTTCAATGACATCGCTGGAATATTATGCGATAAGACGGAAAAGGCACCAAGCAAGCAAGCGGTTGCCAAACGGGTCAACAAGCCTTTTAGGGTTTTTCTAGAAATGATTCTCGAGAAAGTTCTAGGCGATAAAAGCAAGAGTGATGTATGCTCTCAATGTAATTCTTCTTTCCAGCGTATACTAGTGCAGGACAGTACCGTTGTGAAATTACCATATCAGTTATTCGAGGAGTTTTCAGGCGGTTCCAACGGGACGACCAAGGCATGCAACGCCAGAATTCAGGCAGTTTATGATTTGATAGCTCAAGAATTTCTGTTTTTTTCTATTGACAAATACAGCAAAAATGATTTAGATGCGGCTTCTGAACTTTCCGTTCAAACTGGAGATCTAATACTGAGGGATCGCGGATATTTGAAGTATGATGAAGTCAAGCGTCTCAATGATTCTGGTGTCTCTTTCATATACAGACATATGGCATCAACAAATTATAGAGATTCCGAAACAGATGAGTTGATTGATTTGCCGAAATTGCTTGCGAAAAACGGAAATATTGATATGGATGTGTGTTTGAATAATGACAAAAGAACTCCTGTCAGACTTGTAGCAGCTCCGGTTGATGAGGAAATTGCGAATATACGTCGAATGAAAGAAAAGAAAAAAAAGAAGGGCCATAATCCGTCGAAAAAGCTTCTCTTCATGATGTCTTGGACGATTTTTATCACTAACCTGCCACGTGACAGATTCGAATTTAAAACGATCCTGGATCTTTATGGACTCAGGTGGAGAATTGAAACTATTTTCAAGACTTGGAAAAGCAATATGTCATTCGCTGTTATACACAGAGTTTCCAGTCAACAGTTGAGGGCTATGTTGTTCGCCAGGTTCATCGCAATTGCTATAACGATGAATTGTGTGTACAAAAAAGGAGTGAAGTTGGTCGCCGTACATACAGGCAAAATATTAAGCTTGACCAAACTCATGCGATACATCCAAATACGGAAGGAGCGACTAGGTGAGCTAATTATTGATCTCGTTAAAAATCCTAAAGAAACCTCTATATTGTTGAGTAAATTTTGTACGTACGATAGAAGACAACGTCTAAATTACACTCAAAACGAAGCTATGACTATGAGAATGCTAGTATTAAGTTGACGCGTATGGGCCAGACCCTGAATCCTGAAAAATGAACTCAAAGTGATTTGCAAAAGTAAC
>JAYEHE010000457.1:0-1730 GCA_034659415.1 Candidatus Zixiibacteriota bacterium
GTACGCACGCCGCAGCCCAGCTATTTTATTCCGATGGCGGGCATGGGGATGATGATCACGCTTCTGGTTGGTTTTAACATAGCGTTTCTTAGTGTCGTCCTGATGAGCATTCTAGAGCACCTTTACTTTATTTCTTCTCCCATCCGGACTATACCGTCGGCGTCTTAATTTCAAAGACTCTGCCAGAAGACAGGGACGTCTTTCCAGCTCACGGGCTTTCACCGCCGATCGAGGAATTTCACCTCGCCCCGAAGATTTAATTTTGTATTAATATATAGTAAAGATATAAAAAGGCAATTTATTTTTTAATAATTATTAACTTATACTACTTCTTCAATTAGTTCCTTTATGTCATTCATACGAAACGGCTTAGAGAGTACCCTCCTTATGCCGACCTTTTTTACTTCGTCTTTATTTAATTGCGTTCCCCACCCCGTAATCATGGCAATTGAAGTGTCAGAATAATCTTTATTAACAATTTCCGCAAGTTCCATTCCTGACATTCCGGGCATACCTAAATCAGTAATCATTAAATCAAATTCTATCTTTTCCAATGTTTTAAGAGCCTCATAGGCATCATAACAGGTGGTTACATTATGACCATAAATTGAGAGAAGATCGAAGAGCACTTCTCTAATTTCTTTGTCATCATCAACAATCAATATATTTAAAAATTCTTTTGAACTACCCAGACTTGAAGTATCGGTAATGTCCTGATTAGCTTGGTCACGATATAAAGCTATTTCAAATATTGTCCCTTTAGGCTCATTATCATATACTTTTATTTTCCCATTTAGATTAGCAATAATTCCACGAACGATTGACAAACTAAGGCCGGAAGCTTTTGAAGCTTTGGATGTGAAAAATGGATAAAATATTTTTTTACGGTTTTCTCTTGGGATACCAAAACCGGTATCTACAATTTTCACTCTTATATATTTTTCATCTCCTGAAAGAATAATTTCTACTGTTGTATTTTCATCAGAATATTCGACTGCATTCTCAATCACTTTTTCAATAGCTAAACTAATATCCACAAAATTACAACAAACAATCGGATTTTCTTCCTCTATTGTCAGTTCCAATGCGACATTTCTTTTTCGAGCTATAAAATTGAAATTCTTTGAAGAATCTTCGATTAAATCATTAATAATCTCTTTTAGATTTTCAGGCTTCAAATTTTTTGATTTTGTTCCAGCTGTAAACTCTTGAATTCTTTTTATTGTATAAGCACTTTCCATCAACATTTTTTCAATTTTATCAAGTTCAACTTCCATTTTTTCATCAGAGCTTTTAATCTTCAATAATTGTAAACGTCCAATAACACCACCGATAATATTATTAAATTCATGAGCAACCCCGGTTGTCATATCAGCCAAAGCGGCTGTTGTCTCAATATCAATCAGTCGTAATGATTTTCTCTCCATCATTTTTTGCGCCCGCTTGATACTCTTGATTAATAATGCATTCTTCAAAAGAGATTGGCTGTAAATAGAAAAAACTTTCAAGAGTTCTATATTTTGTTCATCAAACGAAGTAAAATCTTCATTCCAAAGAGACATCACATACTGATGGCTTTTATCAAGTGATATATAAAAAGCTATAACCGAATTTTCCTCATAATTAATTGCCTGTCCAATATCAAATTGTTTTCCAATTTCTTTTTTATCTACACTAAGGGAGCTATTTAACTCGTTAATCGATTTTGATAATTTATCGTTAAAATTTTC
>JAYEHE010000458.1:0-7837 GCA_034659415.1 Candidatus Zixiibacteriota bacterium
GACCGCTTGAATGATTATTTGAAAATTTTGGCTGAGATAAGAGATGCTGGAATTCCGGCGGAAATATTTTCAGGCGACACTAAGAATCTAACTAAGCAAATCAAGTATGGGGATAAAGTCGGGATACCGTTTGCGGTGATTGTTGGGTCGGATGAATTTGATAATAATCAAGTTACAGTAAAAAATCTGGAAGCCGGTCGTGAAAAAGCAAAAGAAACATCGGATAGGGAAGAGTGGTTGAAAGCGGAAGATATTCAAATAACGATTAAGCGCGATGAATTGATTGAGTATTTTAAGAAACATTTAGATAAATAAATTGTCGAAACCAATTTATTGTTACCCATCTCCCCAGTTTTGTCCCTGTCATTCCCGACCCCGATCGGGAATCAAGGTCTCTTTGTCTTTGTTGGTGATTTGCCTACGCAATAGCCATATACAGGTAGCCCATCCGCTTGCGGTGGGGTTGTACTCGGTAGCACACCGCACTCCTACGGCGTGTTTCCAATTTGCAAGAGGTTTTCCCACCGCAAGCGGTGGGGTACAATACGTTTTCACAGAGGCAGTTGCGGGCGGAACTCTTTAGCAGTTCCGCCAAAAGAGGCAGAAAAGGTCATGTCTCTCTTTTCTTGGAGACATGACTTTTTTTATGCATCCATGCAGGTCTCAAGACAAAGAGAGACCTGCCCTACTATGTTCACCTTTCACAGAAACGACAATAAAAAATGGAATTATTGAATCCAGTATTCATTACAGGTAGCCCATCCGCTTGCGGTGGGGTTGTACTCGGTAGCACACCGCACTCCTACGGCGTGTTTCCAACTTGCAAGAGGTTTTCCCACCGCAAGCGGTGGGGTACAATACGTAAAAAATATAACGACAATAAAATAAAAATTTTGTGGTATCATCGATTCGAAAATTTTTTATTCTTTAAAATATGGTTTTAAGAGGGGGTATTGAGAAATCATTCTTTGAAGTTCTTTATCTTCTAATCCACGTTTTTGAGCAAATTTTAAATATTGGGCTGATAAAGAATACTGTCTTTTATTATAATAATGATAGCCTAATTCAAGGAATACATTAAGAGGTGCATCTTTGAATTTTGACGCTTCTTTAAAATAAAGAAATGATTTTTCTTTTTGATTAGTTTTTTTATATAATTTTGCTAATGAAATTGGAAGTATTGTTAGAGTGTCAGTAAGGTTATTTACTCTTAACCATTCTTTCTCTGCTTTTATAAAATTATTTCTTGAATAATATGCCAGTCCTAAATTGTATAAAATAGATATTCTATTTGGGCTAAAACCTTTTGATATTTCAAATAGAGTTATTGAAGTATCAATTTTATTTTGTTTATAATAACATATTCCTAAATTATTGTAAGCATCAGGATATATTGGGTTTAAGGCAATGATTTTATGATACAAAGAAATAGCCTTGGAATACTCCTTTTGTTTCTCAAATTCGACTGCTTTCTTAAGCATAGCTTCTTCAGGGTAATCATTTGACCATTTATTTTTTAAACTACTCTGTTTGTCTTCCATGTTATTGTTGGTATAATAATTGTAAAGTAGTTGAGAAACATATCTGTTCTTTTTTTTATCTAATTCTATGTAATCTAAGAATACTTCAAGGGCGGGTTCTGGGTTATTTTGTATATGAATCCTGGGAATTAAAATTATTAAATTCAGGGAAATTACTAAAATAGCCATATTAAAAACTGGGGAGTTATTATCTCCCTTCAATTTTATGAAGACATAAGAAAAACCGATTATAAGTGGTATGCCACAAAAAGCAAACAAATCCCAATCTCTGGGCATCCCTAAACGAGGATTAAAAATAAAACATGCACTTAAATTTGATAATAATAATATTGAAAAGAACGTCAGTTCATATTTTAAATTTTTTAGTTTATTGCGATATCTATATAACAATAAAGTGACCAATAAAACAGAGGGAAAGAGAATGAAAAGAAGATTCAGAAAGTCCAATATGTGGTTGGAAGAAAATATAGTATAATTTTCAACAGTAAATCTATCACGAAAAATTGGAACTATTGAAAATCTGAAAAAATAATTATTTAAATAAAAATAATAAAATATTGAAATAAATATAATTGTCAGAATAGAACTTATCAACAATTTAGATATTCTTTTAATATTTTTTACCTTTGCACCAATTTTAGTATCTCTGAAGATTAAATAAAGCAGAGCCGGTATTAGTGTTACGCCAAAAATGTGGAAACTGATTGCTAATAAAGTAATAATTAAAGCAATCAACTTATTTGCTTTTTTATCAATAACTAAAAGTGATGTAAGGCAGAAAATTATCACGAATAGATTGAACAGTGCATAGTTCTCTACATAACCAAAAAATAAAAGCATAAAACCGGATGAAAATATTGTAAGTGCAAAAATTATTCGGCTAAGAAAAGAAGAAAATAATGTTTTAGATATGTATAAACAGATGGATATCAAAAGAACGCCAGTTGATATTGAATATATCTGATAGCTTAAAAGAGCATGTGATTCAGTCGATGATTTCAATAAATAATTTATCCAATATATAGTAAATGACGATGCTATTTCATGAGTTCGGATGAAAACGTTTTTTCCGTCTGTTAGCTGAGAAAGGAATCCATACCCATCACCAAGAAAATAGGTTTTGACTTTGAAAAGAATAAAACATGCCGTTAATACGATAACCAAGATTGCAGAAAAGATATAATAGGTTTTGTCTGTCAGTGAGTCTAATTTATGTTCAAAATTTTCTTCTCTATTATTAAATAAAATTACGCCAATTAAAATCAATATTCCTAAACCAAATAAAACATATCTCCAAATTTCGGGCAGATATGCCCAATGATTGATACCCCATAATCTAAGTTCAGGAAAAAAAGAACTTACGAAAAAAGCAGACAAAGTAAGAAGATAAGCGATATAGCAGATTATTAAACCATTAGACGCTTTATTATTTGTGGTTTGGTTCATGATTACCAAAAGATATATTGCATTTATTATTTGTCAAATAAAAGGTTGATTATAATTTCAAAGTTGATTTTATTTAAGTTTCAATTATTGGAAATCTGTAACCATTAAACAATTTTTATTGTTCATGGAATATGTTTAAGTTTTTAAATCTATAAAATATAATGAGCGAAAAAATATGATAAACAAATCAAAAAATAATTTAATCAAATTTGCTTTGGGGTTTAGCATCGGAATTACTTTCTATTTATTTTTATCAACAGCATTTCGTACAATTGCATGGTGGGATATTAACGAATATTCTTTAGCCGCTTATTGTCTGGGAATACCGCATCCGCCAGGCTCACAGTTGCTTGTTTTTCTTGGCTGGTTAGTATCTTTTGTGCCGACAGGTTTATCAGCCGTATTCCAATTAAATTTATTTGCATCGTTGATAGCTGTCTCGGCGATTTTATTTGTGAGTAAGTCGGCTATTAAAATTTTTAATAACCAAAGTGATGAAAAAAATTATAAAACAGATATTGCCTTGTCATTAGTAGCCGGATTTTTAACTGTTGCACTAAGTGAAACTATCTGGCAGTATGCAGTTCAGTTCACACCATATATTTTGACAGCGTTGTTTACTTCGTTGATAATTTATTTTGCAGTAAAATGGTCTGAAGATATATCGAATATCAAATATATTTTTATTATTGCTTTGTTGTTAGGGTTGGATTTTTCTGTTCATCGAACCAATATACTTCTTGTTCCCGGATTGGCTGTCTGGTTTATAATTTTTAATAAAAAAATATTTCTCAATAAAAATTTCTGGATGGTTTCTATCGGAGGCGGACTCTTGGGATTGTTTTTTCATTTAATTATTATTCCTATTGCCAAGTTAGATCCTTTTTTAAATATGAACAATCCTTCGTCGTTTACATCGTTCTGGGATTATGTTACTTTGAAGATGTACGGGGGAGGGATGCTTATAAATCTTTATCCTCGTAAGGCTCCCTTTTGGGATTATCAGGTAATGGATTATTTTAGATTTTTCGGACACAACTTTTTATCTCCACAGACACTTTATCTTCCGGCTATTGTTGGAGCATTGGGGTTGGGAGCGATGTTTGCACAGAAAAAGAAAATGGCAATTGGGCTGTTATCATTATTTATTCTTAATGTTATTATAGCTATAATTTATTTTAATATACCACAGAATTTCTTTAGAGATTTTGCCAGACATTACATCCCATCTTTTATAATTTTTGGTCTGTTTATAATTTACGGTTGTATGTTCCTTTTAAGGAGCGTCACTGAGATTAAATCAAAAAGCAGTCAGATGTTTGTGAAGATTTTAGTGATATTGATTTTAATCTTAATGCCTGTTATGCAAATTGTCAGGAATTATAAATCAATTGATGGTTCCAAAACTTATTTTGCATATGATTATGCGTCTAATTTGCTCAGCTATCTGGAGAAAGATGCCATATTATTTTCTTTTGGTGATAATGATACGTTCCCACTATGGAATTTACAGAAGATAGAAAAGATGCGTGAAGATGTTGCGGTAGTAAATTATAGTTTATTGAATACCAAATGGTATTTGAATCAAATCATACAAAGAGATGCATCTTTTCCGATGGGTTTAAATTCTGAAGAGATAAATGATTTACAGTTTTCTCCGTGGAGTGATACAACTATTAGCATGTTTTATGGAAATGATACTTTGAGCTTTTTAGTTAAGCCTAATGTTGCAGATAAATATTTAATGATTTCCGAACAGGTGATGTTAAGTATCATCAGGGAAAATAATTGGAAAAGGCCAATTTATATAGTTGGAGAACCGCCGGGATATGCAATGAGTTGGGTTAGTCCTTTTTTGCGAAAAGATGGAGTAGTGTCGAAACTAATGCCAACTGAAAACCCGGAGCTTGATATTGAACTGTTAAAAAATAATACATTGAATAATTATAAATATCGAGGCTATAACAATCCAGATATTAAAGTTGAACAACAGGACATTTGGACTTTGAATAATTATTACACTTCTTTCCTGAGCATTATTCAGCATGAGTACCAAAATGGAAATATTGAATCAGCTCTTGAAATTTATAATAATCTCAATAAAATACTCCCTGACACAGTGATTAAACCATCGGAAAATATCTTAAAAATTAAAATTGAACTGAAAAACAGATTATTTGAAAAAAATGACTTAGAAAAGTAGTTTTTACAAATTATAAATTTTTATAGAAAATATTATCTTATTCCACAGATTTATGACAACTTCTTGATAGAGAGTAGATATTTGACGTTACAGTAGTATGTGAAATGCATACATAGTATAACGGCAAGGGAATCATGGAGATACGCAATATGCATAAAGAGGAAAAAAAGGCATAAGAAGTCTTATTATTTGTAATATCAAGTTTTGAACTACTTGAGATAAAAGAAGATAAGAAAATTATGTCTATTAAGACTAAATATTTTTAGTTGACAAAATTGAGTAAAATTAGCCTTTATATAGACTAATAGGAGAAGTCTGTCGAGGTCAATGATTTTGCATTGTAAGATGTTGTAAATAGAAGAGTTAACAAAAGAAGGAGGTTAATGGAAAAATTGTTAAAGGATGAACAAGAAATTACAACTTTGGGACGGTTTTCTTTGTTTTTATTAGTTAGTGGATGTAAACAACTCCAAGGAAAACTAAAGAGCTTCAAATATCAGATAGGAGGATGTAAATGAAGCGAAACCTAAGTCTGGTAGTGCTATTACTACTGTTTTGGGTCGCAACATCGAGTTGGGCGGCGGTTACTGGTAAAATTACTGGTGAAATGACCGATGCTCAATCCGAAAAGCCTATTGTCGGTGTGACTATTTCCGTAGAGGGAACTAGCTTGGGGGCAATCACCGATGCTGACGGAAGGTACACAATTTTAAATGTACCTGTGAATACGTATGTACTTAAAATCAGTTCAGTTGGTTATAGTACATTAGAAGTGACAAATGTTTCTGTTTCAGCCGATTTGGCTACTTATCAGAGTCATGCAATGACTCCGACTACTACCGAATTGTCAGAAATAATTAGAGTAACTGCGGAAACCCCGTTAGTTATTAAAGACAAAGTTGCTTCGATCAATATTATTAAAAGGGACGAAATCCTTGCCATGCCTACCCGTGGTTTTGAAGAGCTGGTTAGCTTGCAAAACAGTGTGGTACGTATTAACCCTAATATTACAACTCAACCGCGTGGTGGTCGTGAATCGATTAACTCCGCTGAGTTGAATATTCGTGGTGGTCGTCCTTCAGAAGTAGCTTATTATGTTGATGGTTTCTCACAGCAGGATCCGCTGTCAGGTACCTCAACGGCAAATATCAGTAATAATGCTATTAAAGAAGTTACCGTTATTTCCGGTGGATTCCCGGCTGAATATGGCCATGTTTCCTCCGGTATTGTTAACGTGATTTCCAATTCTGGTTCTGATGAGTATCATGGCACGGTCGAATTAGTAACTGATAATTATTTCGAAGACCTTCACAAGGTTTTTGACCAGAATTATTATTCTGCTGATTTTGGCGGACCAATTCCGGGACTTGAGAAAGGCCATTTCTTTGTCTCTGGCGAACGTCGTTATCTTAAAGACCGTAATCCTACTTCTTTGGACGGATACTATGTTTTACCGAATAATAGTTTGGACGGTTGGTCCTATCAGGGTAAGTTAGATTATGAATTTGGACCAAACACTAAATTGTTGTTGGGTGCTAATGGTTCTGTAGATGAGTGGAGACAATATCTTCATTCATACTCTTTTAATATCGAACATACACCTTATTACAAAGATGAAAATCTTGGTGTAAATGGTAAAATCACTCATACTTTTAATGAGAATACTTTTGCCAATATAAGCGGTGCTTTTTATCAGACTAAGCGTTTCCGTGGTGATGGTGTGTATCAAGAAGATCTCTATGCTTATAGTCGTCCGAGTGGTAACCCTCGGTTTGACAGGACAAACTTGTTCTGGCAAAATGATACCACAGGAACTGAAATTACTACCGATACATTGACAACCGATGGTGTTGTTAGAACTTATGTTACCGGTGGTGATGAAGGTCATGTCTATGATGATTACTATAAAAGAAATTCATGGTATGTTGGATTTAAAGGTGATATCACCAGCCAAATCCATGATATGCATACTGTGAAATTCGGTTTTGACTATGAACGTCATACTTTACGCTATTATCGTGCATTATTCCCTGTTGAATCATACAATGGTATAGATGGTGGTGGATTTATTGATGTTGATCGTTATGGTTATACATATGATGGCCATCGGTCTGATAATGAATCTTGGGAAAACGATACTAAGCATCCAATCAACGGTGCTTTTTATTTACAGGATCGTTTTGAATGGTCTGGTATGATTGTAAGTGCTGGATTACGTTTCGACTATTATGATTACAAAACGGAACGGTTTAAAAATTCGGAACAACCACTTGACCCTGATTCTCTCAGGCAGATTAATCCTGATACGTCAGGTATTGCAACTCTGGAAGAGTCTGATCTTGAACCGAGTAAAACATACACTAAATTATCTCCCCGTTTAGGAATTTCATTCCCAATCAGTGATAGAACACAAATTCATGTTAACTATGGTAAATTTTTCCAGCGACCTGATTTGCTTCGTCTTTACGTAGGTTATGATTACTATGAGTATATGATTACCGATGGTCCTTACTTTTATTCATTCGGTAATCCAAACCTTGAGCCGGAGAAAACTACTCAGTACGAGTTTGGTTTCACTCATCAATTGAGTGATGTAGCTGTATTGAATTTCCAGGCTTTCTATAAAGATGTAACCGGATTGATGCAG
>JAYEHE010000459.1:0-1728 GCA_034659415.1 Candidatus Zixiibacteriota bacterium
GGGTCTGTCCCTGTTATGGGGTTTGGAATTATGGTGATTGGTCAAAATGGGATTTCAGGCATAATATTGTTTGGAATAATAAAGAAGGGGACTACAAAGATATCTGGGATCAAACAGATTTGAACGGAAACTTATCAATTGATCCGAAATTTACACCTGATAGCCTGTTTAATTTGCTTGCCACTTCGCCAGCTTTAAACGCTGGCGATTCAGTGACTTATAATGTTGATGGAAGCCGCTCGCATATTGGTTTAACGGGCGGACCGCAGGCAAAATAATAGTTGTTTTGTCTGAAATTTAGACTGTAAATAATTTCTTCAATTTTCCGAAAATATATAAAAAGATATTATTGGAGAAATATTATGAAAAACAGTTTAATTCTTATCTTTGCAATTTCTATCATTTTACTTCTTTGCATAGGCTGTGGGGAAGATGATATAGCATCGTCACAAAAAGCCGATGGGGAACTGACTGATACGGAATTTTTGATGGCAAAAAATTCGGTCGAGGGGTTTACTCAATATACTTCGCAAATGTTTGGTTCAATGACCTGGATGGTTGATACTGTTGTTAATGCTTCGCCTAACGGAGTTATGATTAAAAATTTCACTGAACCATTTACTCCCTATGCAACCTCTGATTCTCTGATATTTTCTTTTCACACAAGTTCTCAATACTGGTATTACTATGCCTGTTTCGAGGAAAGTACTTTAATCATTGATAGTGTCTGGGAAGTGGAACAAATGATTGTTATTGACTCTGTCCAATTCTTACATGGTTCAACACCCGTTCAATGGCCGGATTCTACTTTATTGACCGGTATCAACAGTGGTGCCAGAGTGGAAATTACAACAACAGAGAACAATTCAAGTATTGTTGCTTACCATCTTTTCACAATCGAAGGTGACTTCTTCAATATGGGTACTGGTACCTTAAATGGCTCCAATGGTTTGGAAATTACCGGTGCTGATTCTGAAAGTGGATGTGTTATTACTATAGATTTTGATGGTACCGCAACTGATCTTGTTGTCAACCTTGATGATCTTGGCTCAGGAGAATCTTGTCCATCTTCCGGGACAATTATCCATACCGGATCAATGTCTTTCGTATGTACTGGGGAAACAAACTTTAATTTTTCGGATAGTTGGAATATAAATCAAACTTATGATAATGGTTCGGTTCATGTAGTTTTTGAGAATTCTACAACTCGATGGGAATTTGATGAGAGTTGTTCTGAACCTTTAGCTTCGGCATTGGTATTCTAAATAAATTTATTTTTGAACATATTTTTTGACTTCTTTAAGGGTTTCAGTGTATTGATAAAGTATCTGTATGAAGCTAAATCAAGCTGAATCGGGATATGGATTATTTTGTATTACGCCATGCTGTGACTTCTAAGGCTGTATATAAAATTCTTGACAGATTGCCGATAAAAGGGCTTATTAGTCCGACCAAATGATAACGGAGGAGTGGCTGAGTGGTCGAAAGCGGCGGTCTTGAAAACCGTTGTGCCGCAAGGTACCGTGGGTTCGAATCCTACCTCCTCCGCCATAATTCACTTTTAGGGGTTTCCAGCAGTAAATTGAATGGCGTTCTGTATGTAGGGTAAAGAGTTACACCTTTTATAGTACAGTTCGAAAGTAATTTTTTCAAAAGATCAGCTTGTTCATCTGTTTTTTGATTAACATAATGGGAATAAGCATTTTGTGAGAGTTCTAAAAAACTAAG
>JAYEHE010000460.1:0-1726 GCA_034659415.1 Candidatus Zixiibacteriota bacterium
GTTTCCTTATCAATGTGAAACATTGCCTCATCTGGTGGAGTATATAGTGCATTCCTTTGACTATTTTTATAATCTTTAAATCTAAAATGAACAGTCAATAATTTATTTTGCCACGGGTTAATGTCCACATGATATTCTATTTCAGGAGTAAATGTCAAACTTTCACCCTCTGGGATTCGTAAATTATACATCCAACAAACAGCGTGTCCACCGTTCGCATGAGATTGATCGTATAATTCTATATTTTCAGTTTCAACCATTCGTCGAGCGGCATACCATGCGTCCTCTCTGGTATCTAAATAAAAAGTCGATATATGAATATCTAAATTTTCAGATACTTCATGTACTACCTCGGACGCACTATTTAAGAATTTTATTTTAAATTCTAAACTCCCGAACTCCCGGACTTGGGCGGTACATTTATTTTCATAAAATCCGCCGGCTTGAATGTCGTTAATGAAAATTTGACTAAAAGCATATTCAATCTCTCCATTTTGATCTTCAGGCGTGTAGGTTAATTCTAAATCTAAAAAAACATCTGTACTATTTTCCTCTTCTCTAATTGTTGCATTTAAAAAGTCTCCCATTTGTAAACTCCTGTTTGTTTGTATTTCTGGGGCGTAGTTTTCAACCTCAGATTGATCGCATTGTGTTTGTAATGTGATAATTATTAGTAGTAATAATATGGTCAATAGTTTTTTCATAATTCATCAACCTCCCCATCAAATAAATCTTTATCCTTTTCAACAATTTCAGCATCTTTAATATTCTCGACATTCTCAAATTGCCTGCTCGCTTGATCTAAAACAATATCGGCAGTTTCATCAAGGGTTTTTTCGTTCTCGATTTCTTCATCAGTCCACTCGGTTGCCATTGCCACGGCGTTTCTGGTTTTCATGTACGGTCTGAAAAAACTTTTTCCTGCTGATTTTTTTAGCATTTCGGGTCTATCAGCCCCGTCGTATGGATTTGTTAAGTCATGGGCATATATTTTTTTATTCCATGTCGTACCGTCTTTTTTCTTAATTGGGTTTATATAAAATTCACGTCCTGAATTATCTTTTTTTAATTTTCCCTCAATTCTCATATTCTCAAAATCTTCTTTTTCAAGGATATAATTTTTATACGATGGTGAATGAGTGAAAGCCTTATCCATAAGTCTTGAAACATCATAGACTTCACCTATTACAGTATCGGTGTCGGTTCGGGTTGCATGAACAGCCACGGCAATTATTTCACCTCTTGGG
This sequence comes from Candidatus Zixiibacteriota bacterium, assembly GCA_034659415.1. Taxonomy (GTDB): domain Bacteria; phylum Zixibacteria; class MSB-5A5; order GN15; family FEB-12; genus QNAD01. Next base: position 1,248 of record JAYEHE010000460.1, read on the forward strand.
ATACCATATTTTAATTTTATTTTGAAGTTGCCGTTTTCTTGACTTAATTCTGTTTGATCGTTTTCATGGATTAGTAAAATATTTATATCTTTAAAAGGTGCATTTTTCCCGGACTCCAGACCAAACTTGAAACATTCGATTGATGGGATAAACTCACAACCCGAGCCGAATGGAACTATTGATCCCATTTCCGGTAAGGTTGCAGCGTGGTATAAAGCCTCTGAAAGGGCGTGTTCAATTGATTCTTTACCCTCTTCAGTATTCCAAACTTTATCCCATGCGTTGCCGGAAAGGTTAGAGACATAACGAATATTTTTCTCAATCATTCTCTGAGTTGCCGGTTTATCAATAAAATTAGCAGATTGATTGAATAGTGCAATCATATTATTTTTAGACCACTCAATTATATTTTTACGGTCTTTTATGGGTTGCAATTCTTTTGAAATATTAGCGACTGGTTGGTCATTATCATTTTTGTT
>JAYEHE010000461.1:0-7811 GCA_034659415.1 Candidatus Zixiibacteriota bacterium
CACAGCAAACCCAAATGTAAATCCTGTTCTCTTTATTTCATTGGACACATAAATATCAAAAGATACTTTTTCTCCAACTTTTAGAGTACTGTCATTAATGACTCCCGGACCGGAAACAGCCATTTTTATTTCAGCAGAATTTAGCATCACTGCTGTAATTGTTAGGATAATCAGACTCAATACAATAATTTTTCGCATATTCTTCTCCAAAATCAATTTCTTTATTTCTCACTTATACAACAGTTTAACCAAGCAGACGAAAATATGTTAAAGACTCTGCCTTGTCAAACCCGTTTTGTATTTTTATCGGTCTGACACAATAATAATTAACTTATACTACTTATTGAAATCAAATTTCAAATAGCCAATATTATTTTTTTAATCAAAAAGCAACGTATCTTTATATAAATCAGTAAGATTTATCTGTTTTAAATCATTTTTCATTTGACCAAACGATATTGAGATTGTATTTTCTTTCACAAGAAAGGAAACGTCTATGAATAAAGTTCAAGTTCAACCAATGTCAACGTTCCATCCGGTAATAGCTTACAAAACATCAATTGGCAAAAAAATATTGATGGCTTGTACCGGATTATTATTCATTGGTTTTGTTACCGGACACCTAATTGGAAATCTTCAGGTTTTTATGGGGCAAGACCAGATTAACACTTATGCTCACGCTCTTCAAGGCTTGGGTGTAGCTCTTTGGGGCATAAGAATATTTTTGCTTTGTTTTTTTGGATTTCATATCTGGTTTGGAATAAAACTATGGTGGGAAAACAAAACTTCGCGCCCAATTAATTATCAGGTAAAAACTAATATTGAATCTACTTTTTCATCACGAACGATGATTTATTCCGCAGTATTAATTTTCCTGTTTGTGGTTTATCACCTTCTACATTTTACATTTATCTCAACAAACCCGGAGTATGCAACATTAACTGACAGCTTAGGACGATTTGATGTTTACTCGATGATGATTTTAGGATTTAAAAACTATTTGATTTCAGGTGTTTACGCAATTGCAGTGCTCTTTTTGGCATTTCATGTAAGTCATGGCGTTTTCAGCCTTTTTCAAACTTTAGGTTTAGTTACTCCTCGTTGCCAACCTTGGTTGCAACGATTGGCAAACCTTTATGGATTTTTGATTTTCTTAGGTTATGTTGCCATTCCTGCCGGAGTATTATTTAATATTGTCAAACTTCCGGGAGGAATCCACTAATGAAATTAGATGCTAAAATTCCATCAGGACCACTTGCAGAAAAATGGGACAATCATAAATTCGAAAGTAAGCTGATTAACCCTGCTAATAAAAGAAAATTTTCAGCTATTGTTGTCGGTTCCGGTTTAGCCGGTGGTGCTGCTACTGCTACTATGGCAGAATTAGGATATAATGTTTCCTGTTTCTGTTATCAGGATAGCCCGAGAAGAGCACATAGTATTTCCGCTCAGGGCGGTATTAATGCTGCTAAGAATTATCAAAATGATGGCGACTCTGTTTTTCGCCTCTTTTATGATACTATTAAAGGTGGTGATTTCCGCTCAAGGGAAGCAAACACATATCGTTTAGCACAGGTAAGTAATAATATTATCGATCAATGTGTAGCTCAGGGTGTTCCGTTCGCAAGAGAATATGGCGGTTTGCTCGATAATCGCTCTTTTGGCGGTGCTCTAGTTTCAAGAACATTTTATGCAAGAGGGCAAACAGGACAACAGTTACTTTTAGGAGCTTATTCTGCATTAAATCGTCAAATTGGACTCGGCAAAGTCAAAATGTACAATCGCATGGAAATGCTCGACCTTGTGGTGGTTGAAGGTCGTGCTCGTGGCATTGTTGTTAGAGATATGATTACAGGCAAAATCAGCTCACATGCCGCCGATGCTGTTATTTTGGCAACTGGTGGTTACGGCAATGTCTTTTATCTTTCAACAAATGCTAAAGGTTGTAACGTTACTGCCATTTATAGAGCTTATAAAAAAGGCGCATTACTTGCCAACCCTTGTTATACTCAAATACATCCGACCTGTATTCCAGTCAGTGGTGACTACCAATCTAAATTAACCCTAATGTCTGAGTCTCTTCGTAATGATGGTCGTATCTGGGCGCCAAAAAAAGAAAATGATAATCGCCCTGCAAAACAAATACCAGAGAATGAACGTGATTATTATCTGGAAAGAAAATATCCAAGTTTTGGAAATCTTGCCCCACGTGACATATCTTCACGAAGTGCTAAAGAAGCATGCGATGAGGGCCGTGGCGTTGGTGAAACAAAAGTTGGTGTTTATCTTGATTTTACAGACGCCATCAATCGTTTAGGCCAGCATGTAATAACTGAAAGATATGGTAACCTGTTTGATATGTATGAACGGATTACCGGCGAAGATCCATACTCAGTTCCAATGCGCATCTACCCTGCTTCTCATTATACAATGGGTGGCACATGGGTTGATTATAATTTGGAATCTACCATTCCTGGATTATTTGTTTTGGGTGAAGCTAATTTCTCAGACCATGGTGCTAACCGCTTAGGAGCTTCGGCACTTATGCAAGGCTTAGCCGATGGATATTTTGTTATACCTTACACAATAGGTAACTTCTTTGGAAGAAGCGGAAACTCATCAGTTAGAGAAGACCATGCGGAATTCAAAAAAGCTGAAACAGAAGTTGCGGAAAGAACAAAGAAAATATTGAATATCGGCGGCAAACGCACACCCGATTCATTCCATCGTGAATTAGGTAAAATCATGTGGGAAAATTGTGGAATGAGTCGCAGTAAAACCGGACTGGAGGAAGCACTTAGGATAATACCTGGTATTCGTGAAGAATTCTGGCAAAACCTTAATGTTCTCGGCGGAGACCAAGAGCTTAACCAGTCTCTGGAAAATGCCGGAAGAGTAGCTGACTTTATAGAATTTGCGGAAATAATGTGTTATGATGCCTTGATGCGTGAGGAATCATGCGGTGCTCATTTCCGTGAAGAATATCAGACTGATGAAGGCGAGGCAAAACGTAACGATAAGGACTTTAAGTATGTTTCGGCTTGGGAGTTCACCGGTGTCGGCAACAAACCCAATTTACACAAAGAGCCCCTTGTCTTTGAAAATGTCGAACTGGCAACAAGGAGTTACAAATAATGAATTTAACATTGTATGTATGGCGTCAAAAAAACGCCAACGATAAAGGGAAGATGGAAAAGTATGAGGCTAAAGATATCAGTACTCATATGTCCTTTTTGGAAATGCTTGATGTTGTCAACGAAGATTTAACTCAGCAGGGCATCGAACCTATTGCATTTGACCATGATTGCAGAGAAGGCATCTGCGGCATGTGTTCACTTGTAATTAACGGTACTCCTCATGGACCCGAAAAAGCGACAACCGTTTGTCAACTCCACATGCGTCATTTTAAAGATGGTGATAAAATTTATATAGAGCCTTGGCGTGCCAGAGCCTTTCCAATTGTCAAAGATTTGGTAGTTGACAGATCATCATTTGATAAAATCATGCAAGCAGGCGGATTTATTTCGGTTAATACCGGAGGTACTCCCGATGCCAATGCGTTGCCGATTTCCAAAAAGGATTCCGACACAGCGATGGACGGTGCCGCTTGTATCGGTTGCGGTGCATGTGTTGCCGCCTGTCCGAATGCTTCGGCAATGCTTTTCGTTTCTGCCAAAGTAACCCAATTTGCTAATTTACCACAAGGTAAAATAGAAGCAAAAGAACGGGTTCAAGCAATGGTAGCACAGATGGACAGCGAAGGATTTGGGAATTGCTCCAATCATCTGGAATGTGAAGCTGTTTGCCCGAAAGAAATTAAAATTAATTTCATCGGACAATTAAATCGGGAATATATTAAAAGTATCAGTTCAAAATAGATTACTATTTTTAAAAGACAAATTAAAAAAGTCCGCCATCGGCGGACTTTTTTTATAGAAACAGAATCATTCGTTCATGAGCCAGGACAAAACTTTTTAATTCTTCATCAGTAATTCGGCGTCTCATTTGTTTAACAGTATCTGCATCACCTAAATGTGTAAGTATAAATTTCCCAACTTCATCTTCAATAGTAATATTAATTAATTCATCAAGTGAGCTATGAGTTGTGTCCATTATTATATAATCACAACCCTTCATAAATGATTGCAACTCACGACTATTACTAACATCACCAGAATACAATATCTTTTTCCCGTTGATATTCAATAAGAACGAATTGCTTTGCATTTCATTTTTATACCCGCCGTCTTTAATAATATCCTCATAACCAAGCAAATGATCATTTGAAATAGCTGTTAAACTAAAAGGGTCGGTAAATAAAAATCCATCATTATATCCTATAATATTGAATTCAAACTCAAACTTTTCAGGAAACATATACATTGAGATCATCATATCTTGAAACGGCTCGACAAACTCCTCGGGAAGATACAAGTCAAAGGGAGTAGTTTTACCACTAAGATGCAATAATTGGATTAAGAGAGGCAATTCACAGATATGGTCAGAATGAGTATGTGTAATAAATACACGGTTTAAATTTTGTGGATCATTTTCCAGCTTCAAGAAAGCTGATATAACTCCCGATCCAACATCAATAAGTGACAAATCACCAGCACAATAGATTAATGTTCCAGACGTTGCCCTATCTGACTGAGGGTAACCGGAAGATGTGCCTAAAATAACTAATTTATAATCACTCATAAATTCCTCTAAGAAAAGTGCTCTTATTTCTTATCATCTGATAAAGGAGATAGCCCCCAATGCAATTTACTCCTAAGTAAGGCAAAATAACTATTTTCAGGAAAAACAATTAATTTCACATCGTAATCGGATTTTGTAATTCTTATTATATCAGAATTATCCAATGACACTCTTACTTGTCCATCAATGGTAAGTACGGATTGTTTATGTTCCGAATGTATTTTTATTTCAATGCTATCATTACTTGCAAGAATCATCGGTCTTGTATTTAGCGAAAATGAAGAAATCGGCGCTACAACAACCGCTTCAAGTTTAGGATGTATAATCGGTCCACCAACAGCAAGCGAATAAGCCGTAGAACCTGTTGGAGTTGAGATAACTAAACCATCAGCCGCATATGTTACTACATCTTCACCGTTAACTGATAACTTAATTTTAATAATACGACTAACAGGACCGTTATCAATAACCACATCATTTAAAGCATAAGGACTTTCTAATTTTTCCCCATTAGTAATCTCGGTTTTAAGCAGCATTCTCTTTTCCAGCTTATAATCACCTTTTATTATTCTATTTAAAGAGGGAATCAAATCACTTGGGGGAAGCTGGGTTAAAAAACCCAAAGACCCAAGATTAATCCCTAAAACTGGAATGTCAGTAGAAACCACAGAACGAGCAGTAGCTAAAAGAGTGCCATCGCCACCCATAGACACAACAATATCAACATGACCCGCCATTTCTTTTCTATCCATAAAAGTAATACCTTCATGTGATATTTCTTTTAATTCATTACAGAGAATCAGCTTGTTATTTGTTGAGTTCGCCCACTTGATAAAATCATTTATCGTTTGAACAGCACCGATTCGTTTTAGATTTGCAATCAGACCAAATCGCATATTTGACTTTTTATTTTAAATCTTTTTCAGAAACAATATCTGTTTCTTTTTCTTTTTCTTTTTGAAAATCTTGATGTTTATTATTAGAAAATATTTTTAGCTTCCTATAAAACCCATTGCCGCTTTCTAAAGATTCAGACAATGCAATAATCGCATTCGAGACACCTTTTTCATCGAGTTCAATCTCTCTGAGCAATTCTGCACGAGTACCATGAGTTATATATCTATCAGGAATTCCCAAAGCTGTAAAAGAACCTTGATACTTATTTGTTAGTAGATAAGCGGCAACTGCTTGCCCAAAACCACCAATAAGAGCATTTTCCTCTATTGTTACAACTGCTTTCGATTTTTTCATTACTTTATTCAAAAATTGCTCATCAAACGGTTTAACAAAACGAGCATTCACGACTGAGATATTTATCCCTTTTTCTTTCAGAGTATTTTTTATATTCAAAGCTGTAGTAACCATTGTACCAACGGCTAAAACTGTAATATCTCCTTCTGCAGTCAATTGTTCCCAACATCCCCAATCAATCGGTTCTATTTCAGATTTCATCTCTGTTGGTATTGTATCCCGAGGGTAGCGGATTGCTATCGGAATTTTAATTTCATTATCAACCGTATAGTGAAGCATTGAGCGAAGTTCATTACCATCTTTAGGAACAGCCATAACAATATCAGGCAAAGTGGAAATAAAACTTAAATCATAAACACCATGATGTGTAGGTCCATCACTGCCAACCAAACCGCCTCTATCCATACACAACACAACTGGTAATTTCTGAAGAGCCATATCATGCATTACCATGTCAAAAGCACGTTGCATAAAAGTTGAGTATATAGTTAAATAAGGTTTTCCGCCTCCTGCGGAAATCCCGGCGGCAAATGTCCCCGCATGACCCTCGGCTATACCGACGTCAAAAAATCGCTTAGGAAATTCCTCGGAAAATTTGACCAGTCCTGTACCCGGAGCCATAGCCGCAGTTATCGCAATAACATTATCATCTTTAGCCGCCAGCTCAATCATACTATTTCCAAAAACTTCTGTATAACTCGGCAGAGTTGATGCTTTTTTGTCCATCTGTCCTGTAATCTTATCAAATGAACTAACTCCATGATATTTAGTGGGGTTACCTTCTGCGGGTTTATATCCTTTACCTTTAGTAGTTACAACATGAAGCATCTTTGGACCACTAATATTTTTCAAATTACCCAAAGTTCTAATCAGAAGCGGCAAATCATGTCCATTTATCGGACCAAAATATCTAAAGCCAAGTTTTTGAAATAACATTCCAGGAACAATAACACCACGAACTGATTGTTCAATATGTTGAATAGCAGAGCGAATTTTATCTCTTCTTTTAAAACGACCTGTCATCTCCCAAATTTCATCACGAAGTTTATTAAATTTTTCATCGGTAAGCATATTTGTTAAATATTTTGACATCGCCCCGACATTTTTAGAGATTGACCATGAATTGTCATTTAGAATAACTGTTAAATCATTTTTCAAACTACCAGCATTATTCAAACCTTCAAAAGCCAATCCTCCGGTCATTGCACCATCACCGATTATCGCAACTACTTTATAATCATCATCCGCATTATCACGAGCCACTGCCATCCCAAGTGCGGCTGATATTGATGTCGATGCATGACCAGCACCAAAATGGTCATACTTTGATTCTTCTCTTTTGGCAAAACCGGCAAGACCTTTATACTGCCGAATTGTATCCATCTTATCTCTACGACCGGTTAAAATTTTATGAGAATATGTTTGATTGCTAACATCCCAAACCAGTTTATCTCTGCTTATATCCAAAACATAGTGTAAAGCAATTGTTAATTCCACAGACCCAAGATTAGTTGCCAGATGTCCACCGGTTTTGGATACTGATGAAATTATTGATTGCCTGATTTCCTCAGCTAATCCAGAGAGTTGTTCAACAGATAAATCTTTTATTTTTTCTGGTGATGTTATTTTTTCAAGTAACTTCATGTTTATTTTACAATCTAATTATTCCTAGAACCAATATATTTGGCAATATACTTAAGCATATTATCGCCATTATTGATATACTTCAAAGATTCCTCAATCAATTCAGAAGCATCTTCTTTAGCTTTTTCCATTCCTACAATCCCCGGATACGTCGCTTTTTCTCGTTTCGTATCTGCACCTATAGGTTTACCCAAAAGTTCTTCCGTGCCTTCAAC
>JAYEHE010000462.1:0-7782 GCA_034659415.1 Candidatus Zixiibacteriota bacterium
ATATTAGACGAAGACGCAATAAAGAATTTATTGGATAGCCATTTGAATATGGAAAATGTTGGTGGTATGGTTTCACGTATGCGTTTCCCTGATAATTCTTTTCAAGCAACATGCCGGAAATTCCCTTCGATTTCTAATGTCCTGTTTTCAAGAGGGTCTATATTAAGTGGATTATTGAGAGGTGATTCGGAGTACACTTTGAAAGATTTTGAAACGACAACGAAAGTAGATGCTGTTTCCGGAACAGCTTTATTGATAAAAAAAAATATATTCCAAAAAGTTAGCGGGTTTGATAAAAGATTTTTTATGTATATGGAAGATACCGATCTTTGTTTAAGATTAAGAATGAATGGATATAATAATTATTTTGTTCCTTCTTCGGGAGGCGTACATCATTGGGGCAAGGGGAGTACAACTGGAAGCTTAAAACGAAAGTTATACCACCATCATTCAGTTTGGAAATACTTCCTTAAACATACCCCCAATGGATTTTCACTTTTTTTACTGCCATTGTTATTGATTATTAATTTTATTTTACTAAGTATGTATTCATTGATTAGGAAATCGGAATAGAACTATGGATTTTATTCAGATAAGTATTGGCATAGCTATAAGCTTTATATTGGGAATAGTTCTGATTCCTATTTTAATTAAATTAAGTTACAAATATAATTTTCTTGATTTGCCCGGAAAACATAAACGGCACAAAAAGCCTACTCCGATAATTGGCGGCATTGGTCTTTTTTTTGTTTTTTGGATTACTTTTTTAATTCTCAAGTTTACTTATCCTGAGACTTTTTTTGAAATCGATAGTTCGATACTGTATATATTTTTGGGTTCTTTAATAATATTATTGGTTGGGTTAGCCGATGATATTGTGCCTTTAGCCGCCTGGGTAAAACTTGCCGCTCAGATTAGCAGTGCTATAGTTATTTATATAGGTGGTTTGCAGGTTGAATTGGTATCATCACCATGGGGATCTATTGATATTGGTAATTTCTCTATTATTTTAACAATTATATGGGTTATAATGCTCACAAATTCAATCAATTTAATTGATGGTTTAGATGGGTTAGCATCTGGAGTGTCGTTGATAGGTTCTGTTATATTATTGATAATCAGCGTCTTATACGGGATAAATTATGTTAGTCTGATTTTGTCAGGCTTAATCGGTTTTTTGATAATATTCCTGTATTATAATAAATACCCTGCTCGAATATTTTTAGGAGATTCTGGTTCAATGCAAATTGGGTATTATTTTGCGGTATTTTCATTGATTTTCCCGATGAAATCTTATGCTTTATCAGCTCTATATATCCCTTTAGTGGTTTTGGCAGTACCAATAATAGAGTCAGTAACTTCGTTTTTTAGAAGGTTAATTTCCGGAAAAAAGATAATGGTGGCAGACAGACGTCATTTATTTCATTATTTAACATTTTTAGGATTTTCATCAAAACAGGTGCTGACAATTTTTTATATATTAGCTATAATATTCGGGTTATTTGCTCTGGGAATGTTTTTTTGGAATAGATTGATTCTGTTTGGTTTACTTCTCTTTTTTATGGTTGTTATTTTTGTACTATTTTTTATTTTATTAACCAAAATAACCTCAGCTCGGAAAAAATGAGGATTGGAAAAAGTTGGAATTAGATTATGAGTGATAGACCTTATTTGGAATTTGAAAAACCTATTGTTGAATTGGGAAAAAAAATTTCAGACATGAAAGATTTTGCAGTTGGAGAAAATCTTGAATTGTCAACTGAGATAGTGTCTATGGAGAAAAAACTTATTAAGATGCGTAAGGAGATTTATGATAATCTCAGTCGCTGGCAAAAAGTACAACTATCTCGTCATCCCCAAAGACCATATACGCTTGATTACATTAAACATATTACAACTGATTTTATTGAATTGCACGGTGATCGATATTTTGCCGATGATAAGGCGGCGGTAGCCGGGTTTGCTTTTATTGACGATCAACCGGTAATGATTGTTGGACAACAAAAAGGGCGGAATACTAAAGAGAAGCTTTATCGTAACTTTGGGATGATGCATCCTGAAGGATACCGCAAAGGATTACGGCTTTTTTATCTTGCCGAAAAATTCAATGTCCCGATTGTTATTTTTATAGATACTCCCGGAGCATTCCCTGGAATTGGCGCCGAAGAACGTGGGCAGGCAGAAGCGATAGCAAGAAATATCAGAGAGATGTTCCGTATAAAAGTTCCTATTGTTATTGTAATAATTGGAGAGGGAGCCTCTGGAGGAGCATTGGGAGTTGGTATTGGTGATAAGGTTATGATGCTTGAATATTCGTGGTATTCTGTAATTTCTCCCGAAGGTTGTGCGGCAATTTTATGGAGAGATGCCGCCAAAGCACCCGAAGCGGCTGAAGCATTGAAAGTAACATCGGGAGATTTGGTTGACTTGAAAATTATTGATAAAGTTATTCCAGAGCCAATGGATGGAGCTCATACCAATCATAAAGAGGCTGCGATGCTTGTGAAAGAAGAAATTGTTGAAGCTCTTAATGAATTTAAAGATAAACCGGTTGATGTTCTACTTAGAGAACGTCTTGAAAAATATAGAAAAATCGGCGAATATAATGAATAGAAGGATGTAATTATTATGGCACTTACAGGAAAATTATTGGATAAATTGGTGTGTCCTCAATGTAAATCCAAATTTGAATATAAAGAAAGCAAAGAACAATTAATTTGTAATCATTGTCGGTTAATATATCGTATAACGGATAATATCCCTGTACTATTAGTTGATGAAGCAGAAAAGATGTAAGGTGGTAAAGAATGAAACTTTCAAAATTTTGTGATGAAACATTAGTTAAATTCGACCTCAATGCGACAACAAAAGATGAAGCAATAAAAGAAATGGTGGAGTTGGTCTGTTCATCAAATATGGTGATGGACAAAGATCAATTGCTGAAGGATATTGAAGATCGTGAAAAATTGGTTACAACTGGAGTTGGGTACGGAGTTGCCTTCCCTCATGCCAAGACAAAATCCGTGAAGGGTATTGTTATTGCTTTTGGACGCTCAAATAATGGAATTGACTTTGATGCTATGGATCATCATCCGGTTAAACTATTTTTCTTGATAGCGGCTCCGGAAGATGCTATTGGAGCACATCTAAATGTTATGGCAAGATTGTCTTATTTAATGAAGTCAGAAAAGAATAGAGATAAACTTTTTGAGTCTGCTTCACCCGGAGATGTATTGGCTTTAATAGATAATGTAGAATAATGCTGACGGCGGCAGGGAAGCGGCGGTAAAATGAGTTGGCTATCATCTTTATTTCCCAAGCAAAGGCACAATGTTAATTTTGTAATTATCTTACTCTTAGCCATATTGTTAATTGTAGGAGGAAATCCAGTAACCGAATTTGTCAGTCAAGTTGTGCACACTAGCTTTTATTATCCTTTTTTTAAAATTCGTATTGCGATAGAGAACCTTCAGGATGCATCGAAAGAGAATGAAATGCTTCAACAAGCATTGGTTGAATCCTCGGTTAAACTTTCCTTTTATGAAGAATTCCTTTTTGAAAACGAACGACTTAGAGAAACTTTAGGTTTTGAACACCCCGAAGGATACAGGTTGCTTCCAGCAAAAGTAATTTCAGTAACTTGGGATAACCAACCAACTATTATTTCCATAAATAAAGGTTATGAAGATTCTGTTGAAGTAAATTATTCAGTTGTAAATAAAGATGGTCTAATAGGTAAAGTAATAAATGTATCTTCGGATTATGCAACCGTTCAACTTTTAACACACCCTGCTAATAAAGTTTCCGCCAGAATTGCCCAAAATAGAGAAATGGGAATTGTTGAATTTGATGCAGGGAAGGGAATGATTTTGAAAAATGTGCCGGTTCAAAGTGAAGTACAGGCTGGTGATACGATAATCAGTTCTGGCTTAGGTGGTATTTATCCTGTCGGGTTAAATGTTGCGGTAGTTACCGAAGTGATAAAACAAGAAGAAGAGCCTTTTTGTGAAATAAAACTTAATTCCACAGTTAACTTTTTTACAATTGAGGAGCTCTTTGTTCTCAAGATGAAAGAACAATGGTAAAATATATACCTTACATACTCTATCTTTTGTTAATTGGGTTACATCAGGTCATACTCAAAGATTGGACACAAATTAATGCTACGTCTATTAATTTACCGTTAATGATTGTGCTTTGTGTAAGCCTTTATAAAACAGAGATAACCACCAGTTGGTTTGCTTTTTTGGTAGGTATAGTAATCTCAGCAGGTAACTATGAAATGATGGGTTGGCAGGCACTATTGGTAACCGCCATTGCAATCAGTTCTTTTAATATTTGTACCCATTTAAATTTGGAATCTATTTTCTCGAAGGTATTAGTAATTGCTTCCGGAGTATTTATTCATAATGTGATTACTCTTATGATGGAAGGATTTGATAACTTTTTAATCAGAGCCTGGTCGGTAGCATTACTTGGGTCAATTTATACATCTTTGTTAGCATGGTTGTTTTTTCTGTTTAAAGATGAAAAAATTACTTATAAAAAATTCAAAGAAATATTTTAGTAATGGATCGGTTTAAAATATCTTTAGAGAGTAGAAGGCTTCTAACTTTTATTATTATTTCACTTGTTTTTCTTTTAATTTTTATTGGTCTGTTTAATCTTCAGGTAGTGAAACATAAAGAACTTTTATTAAAATCAGAAAATAATCGATTAAGGGTTGTTCCAATAATTCCTCGTCGAGGAAGAGTTTATGATAGGGAAGGGAAAGTTATTATTGATAACAGGCCTTCTTATACGGTCTCGGTTATTCTTTCCGAACAGGTAAAAGGTGTTACTGTCCCGAAATTAGCTGAACTGCTTGGGATGGATACATCCATGGTTAGAAAACGAATAAAAAAAAATTATGTCAGTCGTTATCAAGCTACTCCGATTAAAAGAGATGTGCCCTTTAATGTAATTGCTGTGCTTGAAGAGCAAAACAGCTCTTACCCCGGTATAGTTTATCAAATGGAACGTGTAAGACAGTATAAAAATGAATTAAATGCTGAGTCGTTTACTGGTTATGTTGGCGAAGTCTCTGAAAGTGATCTGAAAAATGAAAATGAAATTGATTACCGATTAGGGAGTTTGATTGGGAAAAAGGGGATAGAGAAACAGTTTGACAATATTTTACGAGGAATTGAAGGTACTGAGTATGAAGAAGTAACTGCTTTTGGTCAAAATATGGGGAAGTCAGAAGAAAAAGAAACTAACCAGTCTGTTTCCGGTGCAGATCTCTATTTGACAATTGATAATGATATCCAACTGGCTTGTACAAAAGCTATAGATACTTTTTGCTGTGGAACAATGATTGCAATGAATCCACGAAACGGTGAAATTCTGGCTTTGATTTCATATCCAACATACGATGCTAATATATTTTCATCAGTTATTCCCGAGAGTTTATGGAATGAAATTCGAAGTGACAGTACGCATCCACTGTTAAACCGTCCTATAAATGGGCTGTATCCTCCTGCATCTACAGCAAAGTTAATATCTCTTGGTGCGGGGTTTGAAGAGGGTATTATTAATGAATCAAGTACTTTTAGTAGTTGCGTTGGGGGATATCAGTTTGGAGATCGTTATTTTAAATGCTGGAAGCCTAGTGGGCATGGTGTTTTAAAAGGGGTTAATGCAATAGAACAATCCTGCGATGTATATTTTTATCAACTTGGATTAAAACTTGGGATTGATGAGTTGAGCAATTACTATGATTTGTGCGGTTTTGGCAAGATTACAAATATTGATATCCCAAATGAATCGAAAGGTTTAAATCCAAATAGCGAGTATTATGACGAGCGATACGGAAAAAATAAATGGACGCGGGGTCTTGTATTAAATAATATTATTGGTCAAGGTGAAATTTTGGTTAATATAATTCAATTGGCTCAATTCTTTTGCGGGGTTGCAAATGACGGAATTGTTTATCGTCCGCATTTATTGAAAAAAGTATTGTATCCAGATGGTCGAATTCAGGAAACAACTCCAATTGAATCATTCAGATTACCTTTTAAACAGAAGACGATTGATATTCTTATGGAAGGGGTTCGGCTGGTAGTCGAGGGTGAACATGGAACGGCAAGGTTTTTACAAAATGACCAATTTACTTTAGGCGGAAAAACTGGTACTGCCCAAAATCCTCATGGTGAAAATCATTCATGGTTTGCATCGGTTGCTCCTTTGGATAATCCTGAAATTGTAGTTGTGGTCCTTGTCGAGAATGCTGGGCATGGCTCCGAAGTTGCCGCTCCATTGGCTGGTAAAATATTAAAAGCATATTTTAATAAAAAAGAAAGCAATCTTCCGGTTGTTATGTCAGCGAGCAAGGAAGAAGTAAACTGATGTTGGATTATCGTATTTTGGATTGGAAACTTATAGGTTCTGCCCTATTACTTTCACTTATTGGAATCGTAATAATTATGACTTCACAGCATGGTGCTGACAGTGAGTTAATGAGGACTTTTTATGTCCGACAATCATACTGGTTAATAATAGCTTTTATTATTTTTGCAGTTATAATTCATATGCCTCCACGTCTTTTTGATTTTAGCGCTTATCTGGTTTATGCGGTTTCAATTATTCTGTTAATTTTAGTGCTGTTTATTGGAAGCTCCCGAATGGGTGCTACAAGATGGATTAGTCTGGGTGTCCTGAATTTTGCACCTTCTGATATTGCTAAATTAACATTGATTTTAGCCCTGTCCAGATTCTTAGCATATACAAAACTTCAGGTAGCATCAAAACGAAGATTGGCGATTACAATTATTATGACTATAATCCCGATGATATTAATCTTAAAACAACCAGATTTAGGAACATCGGTGGTTTTTCCTGTCATATTATTTAGTCTTTGGTTTTGGTCCGGTTTGTCTCCCTGGTATCTCATTTTAATTTTATCTCCATTAGCATCGTTGGTTGTAGCGTCGCATATAGTAGCATGGGTAATTTATTTTATAGTTTTGATTCTGTTTTTATTATTTCTTAAGCCCGGGGTTTTGTTTAGCGTGGTGGTAGTAATAACCAACCTTGCAGGGGGAACAGTCTTGCCGTTTATCTGGAACAGATTAGCAGATTATCAAAAGTTGAGGATACTTACTTTTTTAGATCCGGGGCGAGATCCTCGTGGTGCAGGTTATCAGATTATTCAATCTAAAATAGCAGTCGGGTCAGGCGGTGTTTTCGGGAAGGGGATATTTGAAGGCTCACAAACCCGCTTGGAATTTTTACCGGAGCGGCACACTGATTTTATTTTTTCCGTTTTAGGAGAAGAATTTGGAATGTGGGGAGCGTTGATTGTTTTGATATTGTTCGGGATAATTTTTTATAGGGCAGTTATGATTGCTTTCAGATGTCGTTCCAGATTTGCATCTAATGTCGTTATGGGAGCAACCTTCATGCTTCTTTTTCAGTTATTTGTCAATGTTGGTATGACTCTCGGTTTTATGCCGGTCACAGGTTTGGCATTACCGTTTTTAAGTTACGGAGGAACCTCGCTCGTTCTTTCCTGGTCTTTAATAGGGTTGATAGTTTTGACAGATTATCACTGGCAGGAATACTAACCGATAATGTCGGTTTGGTTTAAAGCATGAAAAAACGTGGAGATATTACCAATATTCATCCGATAATATTACTTATGTTTGGGGCAATATGTATTAGTTTTGCTCCTGTATTTGTGAAATTGATTGACATTAACTTGATAGGTCCAACTGTTATTGGATTGTGGCGTGTTGTTTTAGG